>NZ_JBEXCY010000200.1:0-21264 GCF_040605515.1 Dactylosporangium sp. NPDC005572
CGGCGGAGGCGACCTCGATGACCGAGTCGAGGCCGAAGCCGATGAGTGCCGTCGAGTCTTCACCGCCACCGACCCGGCCGCCATGGCGCGCCGCGTCGCCGCGGTGGTCCACGACCGCACCCCGGCGGTGGCCCGATGAGCGACGTCAAGCAGTGCTGGATCGACGTGCGCGGCGCCGGCGAGCTGACCGCCGCCCTCTGCCAGGAGGCCGTCCACCTGGGACTCGACGCGATCGTCGCCGACGACCCGGCCGTTCTGGCCGGGCTGCCGCCGACGGTCACCCGCGTGCTCGTCGCCACCGACGCGCACGACGAGCCGGGCTCCGGCGACCTGAAGGCCGACCTGGTGCTCGTCACCAAGGGCGACCCGGCCGCCTACGCCGACCGGCACCCGGGCGTGCGGGTCGGCGCCTACGTCGACGTCACGGACCCCGAGTCGCTGCAGGCGGCGTGCGACAGCGTGCGCCGCGACCCGGTCACCGTCCTCGCCTTCCGCGACCCGACGAACATCCCGCTGGAGATCGTCCTCGCCGCCGCGGCCGACGCCCACGGCCTCATCGTCACCGCGGTGCCGCGGGCCGACGAGGCCTCGGTGTACCTGAGCATCCTGGAGCACGGCCCCGACGGGCTGCTGCTCGCCCCGCAGGCCCCCGGCGAGGCCATCCGGCTCAAGGAGGCGGTCGAGCGCCGCTCGCCCGACCTGGAGCTCACCGAGCTGACCGTGACCGGCATCCGGCACGCCGGCACCGGCGAGCGGGCCTGCGTCGACACCTGCACCTACCTGCGCCAGGACGAGGGGATCCTGGTCGGGTCCCGGTCCAAGGGCATGGTGCTGTGCGTCAGCGAGACCCACCCGCTGCCGTACATGCCGACCCGCCCGTTCCGGGTCAACGCCGGCGCCATCATGTCCTACACGCTGGCCGACCACGAGCACACGCGCTACCTCAGCGAGCTCACCGCCGGCGCGACCGTCCTCGCGGTCGGGGCGGACGGCCGCACCCGCCTCGTCACCGTCGGCCGGGTCAAGATCGAGACGCGGCCGCTGCTGTCGATCGACGCCGTCGCGCCGTCCGGCGAGCGGGTCAACGTCATCGTCCAGGACGACTGGCACGTGCGGATCCTCGGCCCGGGCGCCACCGTGCTCAACTCGACCGAGCTCAAGCCGGGTGACAAGATCCTCGGCCACCTGCCGCGGCGCGAGCGGCACGTCGGCTACCCCATCGACGAGCTGTGCTACGAGCAATGATCGTCGACTTCCACGCCCGGCTGGCGCCCCGCCCGGGCGCCACCGAGGCGCTGCTGGCGGCGATGGACGGCGCGGGGATCGCCCGCGCCGCCGTCGCCCCCGGCGGCCTGCTCGACCTCGACCGGCTCGCCGACCAGATCACCGACGGCGGCCGCAGCGACGCGCCCGTCGACAACGACGCCCTGCGCGCGGCCTGCGCGGCGACCGGCGGGCGGCTCGTGCCGTTCTTCCTCGCCGACCCGCGGGCCGACGTCGAGCGGTACCGCGCCGCCGCCGGCGACTACCGCGGCCTCGAGCTGTCGCCGGCCGTCCACGGCTTCCGCCTGGACGAGCCCGCGGTCGCCGACCTGGTGCAGACCGCCCGGCGCGCCGGTCACCCGGTGTACATCGTCACCCTCGGAAGGCCCGGGACACGCCCCGCCGACCTGGCCCGCCTGGCCCGGGCCAACCCCGGCGTCGCGTTCGTGTCCGGCCACTGCGGGCACACCGGCCTCGACACCAGCGGGCTCACCACGCTCGCGCCCGTGCCCAACGTCCACGCCGAGCTGTCCGGCTGCCTCACCGTCACCGCCCGGCTCGCCGTGCGGCGGCTCGGCGCCGACCGGGTGCTGTTCGGCACCGAGCACCCGCTGCAGCACCCCGCGGTCGAGCTGGCCAAGCTCGACGCCCTCGAACTGACGCCTGCCGAACGGCGCCAGGTGGCAGCCGGCAACGCCCTGCGCCTCCTGGGAGAGGACCTGTCATGACCAACCCCCAGCTCGGCGACTGGTCGAGTTTCGAAGCGCTCCACAAGTTGCAGCAGGAACGGCTGCCCGAGCTGCTCGACGCCGCCGCCCGCTCGCCCTTCTACCGCCGGCGCGGCGTCCCGGCCACGCTCGCCGAGGCGCCGCTGACCACCAAGGCCGACCTGCGCGACGCGTACCCGTTCGGTCTGCTGGCCACCGGCCGCGAGCACCTCGCCACGTACCACGAGTCGAGCGGCTCCAGCGGCGCGCCCACCGCCTCCTACTACACCGAGCGCGACTGGCTCGACCTCGCCGAGCGCTTCGCCCGCAAGTGGGTCGGCATCACGCCCGCCGACATGCTGCTCGTCCGCACCCCGTACGCCCTGATGATCACCGGGCACCTCGGGCACGCCGCGGCCCGGCTGCGCGGCGCGACCGTCGTGCCGGCCGACAACCGCACGCTCGCCATGCCCTACTCGCGGGTCGTCCGCGTGCTGCACGACCTCGGCGTCACGCTCAGCTGGTCGCTGCCCACCGACACGCTCGTGTGGGCCGCCGCGGCGACCGCCGCCGGCTACCGGCCCGGCGTCGACTTCCCCGCCCTGCGCGCCCTGTTCGTCGGCGGGGAGCCGGTCAGCGCCGCCCGCAAGGCGCGGATCGCGGCGCTGTGGGGGGCGCCGGTCGTCGAGGAGTACGGCGCGACCGAGACCGGCACGCTGGCCGGCGAGTGCGAGCACGGGCGGATGCACCTGTGGGCCGACCGTGCGATCTTCGAGGTGCTCGACCCGGACACCGGACGCCTCGCCGGCGAGGGGCGCGGGCAGCTGGTGGTCACGCCGCTGTACCGCGAGGCGATGCCGCTGCTGCGGTACAACATCGAGGACGACGTCGAGGTGTCCTATGTGGACTGCCCGTGCGGCTGGGCGCTGCCGACCGTCAGCGTGCTCGGGCGCACCGCGTTCAGCGTCGGCGGCCTCACCCAGCTCGGCCTGGAGACGCTCGTCTTCGAGCTGCCCGCCGACCTCGGCGTGCTGTTCTGGCGGGCCCGGCCGAGCGGCGGCCGGCTCCGCGTCGAGATCGAGGTGGCCGAGCGGTACCGCACCGCCGCCGTCGCCGCCCTCACCACCGCGATCGGCCGGACGTACGGCATCGAGGCCGACGTCGTCGGCGTGCCCACGGGCGGGCTCGTGCCGCACGGCCTGCTGACCGCGACGGCCGACGTCATGAAGCCCCGGGGGCTGTTCGCCGAGGGCGAGGACTGGGACAAGGCACTGCGCTACTACTGAGCTCTTCCGGAGGGGGACGGCATGGACATCGCGGTCGTCGGCGGGGGGATCGCCGGCCTCACCACCGCACTGGCACTCACCGCGCAGGGGCTGCCCTGCACGGTCTTCGAGCGCTCGGACAGCGCCGGGTCGGAAGGCTTCGGGATCCAGCTCGCGCCGAACGCCGGGCGGGTCCTCGACCGGCTCGGGCTCGGCCCGGCGCTCGACGCCGTCGCCGTCCGCCCGGTCGCCCGCGAGCTGCGCCGCTGGGACGGCACCCTGCTGGCCCGCACCGAGCTGGGGGAGGCCGCGACCCGCCGCTACGGCGCCCCGTACCGGCTGCTGCGCCGCGCCGACCTGCTGCGGGTCCTCGCGGCGGCGTTCCCCGGACCGGTCCACCACGGCCGCCGGTGCATCGGCGTCGAGGAGTTCCGCGGCGGCGTCGAGCTGCGCTTCGCCGGCGGCGGGCGGTACCGGGCCGCCGCCGTCATCGGCGCCGACGGCCTGCACTCGGCGATCCGCGGCTGCATCGCCGTCGACGACGAGCGCCCCACCGGCTTCGCCGCCGTCCGCGCGCTCGTGCCGGCCGACCCCGGGGAGGAGCCGCGGATCGTCGTGCGGCTCGGGCCCGGCGGGCACCTCGTCACCTACCCGGTCGGCGGGGGCCTGCGCAACGTCGTCGGGATCCTGCCCACCGGCGCCGACCCCGCGACCTTCTTCGCCGCTGCCGGGCCGCTCGCCGCGGACCCGGCGTCCTTCTCCGCCTTCGCCGGGCCGCTCGCCGTCGACCCGGCGTCCTTGTTCGCCTTCGCCGGGCCGCTCGCCGGCGGTGTCCCGGCGCCGCTGCTCGACCGGCCGCCGCTGCCGAAGTGGCACCGCGGCCGGCTGGCCGTCGTCGGCGACGCCGCCCACCCCATGCTGCCGTTCCTCGCCCAGGGCGCCGCCCAGGCGATCGAGGACGCGGCCGCGATCGCCGCCGCGCTGCGCACCACCCGCGGCTTCGACGCGTACGAGGCGCAGCGCCGGCCGCGCGTCGAGCGGGTCGTCGCCGCCGTGGACGCCGGCCGTCACGGCGCGCCCGCCACCCTGCCCGACCACGATTGGATCTACGGATGCTGACAATCCAGCCGTACCCGATGCCGACCGCCGCCGACCTCGCCCCCGGACCGGCCGGCTGGCGGCTCGACCCGCGCCGCGCCGCCCTGCTCATCCACGACATGCAGGGGTACTTCGTGGGCTTCCTGCCCTCCGGCGCATCACCGACGACCGAGCTGCTCGCCAACATCGCGGCGCTGCGCGCCGCCGGCCTGCCGGTGATCTACTCCGCGCAGCCCGGGCGGATGAGCCGGGCCGACCGCGGCCTGCTGCACGACGTCTGGGGGCCCGGCATGACCGACGACCCGGCGAACCGCGACATCGTCGACGCCCTGGCGCCCGGGCCGGACGACCTGGTGCTGACGAAGTGGCGGTACAGCGCCTTCCACCGCACCCGGCTCGCCGGGCTCCTGGCCGAGACCGGCCGCGACCAGCTCATCGTGTGCGGGGTCTACGCCCACCTCGGCTGCCTGCTCACGGCCTGCGACGCCTATGCACACGACATCCAGCCGTTCCTGGTCGCCGACGCGGTGGCCGCGTTCAGCGCGGCGGACCACCGGCTCGCCCTCGACTACGCGGCCCGGGCCTGCGCGGTCACCCTGACGACCGCGCAGGCACTCGACGCACTGCGGGATGACTGCTCACTGCGGGTATGACGCCAGCTCGACCCGGGAGACGATGCCGAGCTTCCGGAAGATCTGGCGCAGGTGGTAGTTCACGGTGTGCGGCGAGCGGCCGATCCGCCGGGCGATCTGCTGGTTGGTCAGCGCGCGGCCGACCAGCCGGGCGATCTCCCGCTCCTGCTCGCTCAGCACGTCCCAGCGCGGCCGGGTGAGCTCCCCGCGCAGCGCGACGGCGACCGGCCGGGGCAGCGACGCCTCGACGTGCGCCCGCACCGTCTCGTGGCTGAACATGAGCACGTCCCCGGCGCCGGTCACGAGCCCGGCGGCCATCGCCTCGTCCACCGCCGGCAGCAGCGCCGCCACCCGGCACTCCAGCAGTCGGGCCAGCTCGGCCAGCCCGAACACCGGCCCGATCGCCGACGCCACCTGCAACGCGTGCCTGGTCGGCACGGACAGTGTGGCGAGCAGCGCCCCGGTCTGCTCCCCTTGTTGGTGGTCCCCCTCGCGCATCGCGCCCCTCCTCGTCCTGACTCCCACCCCGATGGTGCGGCGGACGGGTCGCGAAGACCTGCTCGAATCAGGGGATCTCGCCGAGTTCCCGCAGCGCGTCCAGGTCGAGGAGGGTCAGCCGGCGGTACCCGGTGCTGATCAGGCCCCGCCCGCGCAGCTCCTGGATCGCCTTCTGCACCGTCGCCGGGCCGATCGCGATCATCGTGGCGAGCTCCGGCTGGCTCAGCGGCACCCCGATCTCGACCCCGCCGTCGCGGCCCGGGCGCCCGCAGGTCCCGGCGATCTCGACGAGCAGCCGGGCCAGGCGCACGTGCGCCGGGTACACCGCGAAGTCGATCCGCCGCCGGTTGGCCCACCGCAGCTGCTCCGCCACCCCCGCCGTGACCCGCAGCGCCGCGTCCGGGTGCCGGCGCAGGAACGCCTCGAAGTCGGCCCGCGTCACCACCCCGGCGACCACCCGCCCGCACGCCGTCACCGTCGCGCTGCGCGGCTGGTCGGTGAGCGCCCCGATCTCGCCGACCACGTCGCCCGGCGCCCGGATGCCGAGCAGCGTCTCGACCCCCTCGACCGAGGTCGTCACCTTCACGAAGCCGCTGAGGATGAGCTCGACGTGACGCTCCCGGTCGCCCTCCCGCAGCACGACCCGCCCCGGCGCGAACTGCCGCCGCACGCTCAGCCCGACCACCTCGTCGGCGGTCGCGGGCGGCAGCCCGCCGAGGAACGTGTTCGGCGCCCACTCGGTGGTCACGCGACCACCTTAGGCCCTCACCCGGCGGCGGTCAGGCGCGCCGACACCACGATGTTGCCCTTGTACGTCCGGTGCAGCCGGTCGAACGCCCCGCCGCAGGTCACGAGCCGCAGCGCCGGGTAGCCCACCGGCCCGTACACCTCGTCGGTCGGGAAGTCCGACTTCGGCACCTCGACCACCTGCTCCACCGTGAACGTCGCGACGCTGCCGTCCGCCCGCCACACGGTGGCGGTGTCGCCGGGCCTGAGGTCGCGCAGCCGGTAGAACACGGCCGGCCCGTCAGCGGCCGTGTCGACGTGCCCGAGGATGACGGCCGGACCGCTCTCGCCGGGGGTACGGAGGTTGCGGTACCACCCGGCCGGCGCGTCGGCCTCCAGCGGCGGCACGGCGACGGTACCGTCGGGGTTGAGCCCGAGCGAGATGAGCCCGGTGTCCACACCGATCGCCGGGATGCGCAGCCGCACCGGCACCGACGCCCCGAGCCCGCCAAGGCCCCGCACCCCCGCACTCCCGACTGCGGCCGAGTCGGTGGCGTGGCTCACGGCGGGGTTCGCGGGCTGCGAAGGCACGGGCCGGGCGGCTTCCGCGGCCGGTGCCGTCACCGATCGGGGCGGCGCGGGACTGGCCCCGACGATGATCAACACGAGCCCGGCGACAGCCAAGGCGATGGTCAAGGCGTCGAGCCCGCGCCGCCGGGTGGGCGGTTCGCCCTCATGATCGTGGGAAACATCTGGCTGTCCCAGCGACCGGATGTTTCCCATGATCATGGCGGCCGTCACCCTGAAGCGGGTGGCGTCGGGGCGGCGCATCGGGGTCAGGACTCCTCGGCCCGGGGACGGATCCGGAACACGAACAGGGCGGCCGCGGCGAGGAGCAGGACGATGCCGCCCGCGGCCAGGGCCGGGTTCCGCATCGCGAGCCCGCCACCGCCTCCGGTGCCCGGCGCGCCGCTCGGCGTGACGTCCGAACCAGCGCCGCCGCCCGCCGCCCCGCCGCCCGCCGAGGCCGAGATCCCGGCCCCGCCGCCCCCGGCGCCCGCGCCACCGTCCGCGGAGGCCGAGCCACCGCCGCCCGCGCCGCCTGAATCCGCGCCCGCGGAGGCCGAGCCGCCGCTGCCCGCGCCACCCGAGCCGCCGCTAGCCGTGCCACCCGAGCTCGCGCCCGCAGATGCGGAGCCCGCACCGCCCGCGCCACCCGCACCCGCGCCCGTCGAGTTGCCGGAGCCCGATCCGGACGGGGCGGCGCCCGGCGACGTGGAGCCGGCGGTGCCGGCCGGGGCGTTGCCGGGGCCTCGGGTGCCGCTCGCCGACGGGGCCGCGTGCTCGTCGCCGGGGCCGGGCCACGTGCAGTACGCGAGCAGCGCCAGCAGGATCACGATCAGCGCCGCCGCGGCGGCCGCCACCGCGGTGCGGTTGCGGGAGGAGGGTCTGGCGTGTGCCCGCCGCGCCGGTTGGGACATGGCACCGATCCCTCCGTGGAAGTGTTGCGTCCGTGGTACCCCGACCGTCCATTTCCATAACGGTCGATCGCGTCGCGGTGGGGTCCGTCGTACGGACAGATTCCCTGGTCCAGGGGGCGAACTCAAGGGCGAACCGCCGGTGACCCGTCCGCCGGCCGGTCCGATCTTGCGACGATTGGCCGATGGAGACGGACGACGACCACGACGCCGCCGTGCCGACCGGCGGCAACTCGCTCATGATCATCGGGGTGCTCGGGATCCTCGTGATCGTCGGCTTCCTGTACAGCGCGATGACGGGATGAGGGCGCCGGGACCCGGCGCCCTCATCGTGGATCAGCGCAGGTACGGGCCGTCGGACCCGACCTTGCCGGGCGCCGGGTTGCCGGGCAGGCTCAGCACGTACACCCGCATCGCCCCCTTGCCGGAGACCGTCGCGGTCAGGGTGCCGTTCGTGACGACCCTGACGTCACCGGTGACCGCGTCGGTGTAGGTGCCGTTCGGCACGCCGGTGAAGGTCGCGCTCGCGGAGATGGCGACCAGGGCGAAGCTGTCGACCGTCCCGCCGGTGTACCGCCGCTTGAACGCCATCGGGCCGCCGCTGACGCCGTCGGTCGAGTACTGGCCCATCTGCAGCGCCGGGACCGCGCGGCGGATCTGGTTGAGCCGCTGGAGGTGCCTGACCAGCGGCTGGCTCAGCGTCGTCGCCACCTGGCCCGACACCGACGACACCACCCCGTAGCCGGACGCGACCACCGTGCCCTGCAGCTTGTCGCCGTAGTAGGCCCGGCCGGTCGTCGCGAGCGGGCAGGTCGGTCCGCAGTCGATCCGCGCGCCCTTCTGGAACTCGATCTCCGACCCGTAGTACAGCACCGGGACCCCGCGGAACGTCCACATCAGGTTCATGTTCTCGGCCCAGGCGTCCGTGCCGCCGGCGTAGCGGGTCGAGGACTTGTTCGGGCCGTAGTCGTGCGAGTCGACGTAGACGGCGTTGTACGTCGCGTCGTTGACCGAGTCGTCGGAGTCCTTCCCGTTGAGGAACGCGTTCGTCGCGTCGCCGAAGTTCATGTGCATGCGCATGTCGATGATGTTCATGCCGGAGAACTGCGAGCGGTCCGGCGCGTGGTAGGCGTTGCCGGTCAGGAACGCGTTCGTGGTCGTGGGCTGGTTGCCGGTGCCCATCGTGTTCTCGTAGTTGAACTGGTCCAGCGCCGCCTGCACGTCGTTGTCCACATAGGAGCGGCGCTCCTTCCAGGTGAAGAACTGCGCCGAGTGGTTCACCGAGCCGCGGTTCCACTTGTCGTTGACGAACGCGCCGACCTCGCCGAAGACGTAGAAGTCGGCGGCCTTCGCCGCGCCGTACTTCTGCACCAGGCGCTGCTGCAGGGCGGGCAGGAAGCGGCGGTTCCAGGTGACCCGCGGGATGTGCACGGCGGTGTCGACGCGGAACCCGTCGACACCCATGTCGATGTACTTGTTGTAGGCGCCGATGAGGTACTGCTGGACGATCGGGTTCTCGGTGTTGAGGTCGGCCAGGTCGTCGTGCAGCCAGCAGGACCGCGAGTCCTCGCCCTCCCAGTTGCCGATCCAGCACTGGTGGTACAGGCTCGCCGGGAACATGCCGGACGTCGGGCTCGGCCACTGGCAGTTGTGGATGGTGTACCCCTCGGGGCTCTTCGCGCCGGTCGGGGTACCCCAGTTGCGGCACGTGTTGCCGGCCGGCTCGGCCGTCGACCACAGGTCGCCGTTGTAGGGGCGGCCCAGCGCGTTCTCCTCCAGCGGGTCGTACTGCCTGCCCGGCACCGGCGATGAGTACATCCAGTCCCACTGGCCGTCGCGGGCGCCCCACACGGGCGGCACGAACAGGCCGTTCGCGCCCCAGCGGGAGCTGTGGTTGTAGACGACGTCCTGGTAGATCTTCAGGCCCTTGGCGTGGGCGGCGTTGATCAGGTCCTGGTAGGAGGCGCCGGGCGACTCCAGCCGCGGGTCGACGCGGTAGAAGTCCCAGCCGTGGTACCCGTGGTAGTCGTAGTCGGAGCGGTTGAGCACGACCGGCGTGATCCAGATCGCCGAGAACCCGAGGCCCTTGATGTAGTCGAGCTTGTCGACCAGGCCCTTGAAGTCGCCGCGGAACATCGGGTCGTTGGTCGCCGCGTTGCCCGACGCCGTGTGCTGGCTGCCGCCGCGGTTGTTCGAGGCGTCGCCGTCGTAGAACCGCGCCGTGAGCACGAAGTACACGCTCTCCTTGCGCGGGTCGCCGCCGAGCATCTCGCCGCCGGCCGGCAGCGGTGGCGCGTCGCCGGTGGTGACGGTGACCGGCGTCGACGCCCCCGACAGGTTGCCGGCCGCGTCGACGGCGCGGACCGTGTACGTGTAGGCCGTCCGCGGTGCGAGGCCGCCGTCGATGTAGCCGTTGTACGCGCTGGTGAGCTCGGTCCCGCCGGGGCTGCGGAGGATTTTGTACCCCGTGACGCCGCGGTCGTCGGTCGAGGCGGTCCACGCCAGGGTCACCGTGACCGCGTTGTCCCTGTCCACGGTCGCGGTCACGCCCGCCGGGGCGCTCGGCGCGGACGTGTCGGGCGGCACGGCGGTGCACGGGTCGGTGGCCCCGCCGGTGACGACCCCGCCGCTGACCTTCGTGGTGCCGGCCGCGATGCGGTAGTTGGCGCCGCCGTTGTTGTCCCAGCTGCCGATGCCGTTGGTGAACACGGCCTGCATGCCGGTCGCGGCGCCGAGCTGGACCGTCTTCTTCACCCAGCCGGCGCACGCCGTCTCGTTCATCGGCACGCCCGGCACGGCGGTCCACGCCTCCCCGTCGGGCGCGTAGTGGATGTTCGTGACCGGCCAGGACCTCCCGGCGGTCGAGTAGAAGACGGTCGCGGTGTTGCCGCCCGGCTGGGGCGTCGGCGTCGCGCACGGGTCGCCGGTGGTGGCGGTGCCGCCGGTGATCGTGACGGCGCCGGTACCGATGCTGTAGTTGGCGCCCGAGTGGTTGTCCCACGTGCCCGCGCCGTTGTTGAACACGACCTGGGCACCGGTGGCGGAGCCGAGGTCCAGGGTGCGCGTGTACCAGCCGGCGCAGCTGTCCGCGCTCATCGGCACACCCGGCACGGCGGTCCACGCGCCGCCGTTCGGCGCGTAGTGGATGTTCACGGTGGACCAGGCGGCGGGAGGCTTGTAGTGGACGGTGACGGTGGTCGCGGCGACGGCGGGCACGGCGGTGAGCCCGGCGGCCGCGACGGCCAGGACGGTGGCGAACAGCAGGAGACGTCTGAGGGGCACGGTGGGGCTCCCTTGCTTCATCGATGCGGTGGCGGCCGACCGAGGTACAAGGCGTTGCAACGCGTGCGAAAGAGCGTCGCCGTATCCATTCACGGTTGTCAAGCCGCTTGCAGCTTTTCCCGCCCCGGCGCGAGCTGTAGCGCGTTGACCAGCGATTACGTGCTGGAAGAAGCGCAAGAACTTTCAATGATCGACATCAGTGGCGGGCCTCACCGGTCGCCTTGAACGGCCCGAGGACGATCCCCCGCGGCTCCGTGCCCCGCGCCCGCAGCGCGAACTGCTGCCCCGGCTTCAGGGCGACCTTCAGCCGGAGCGGTGCAGGGGGACCGGGAGCGTCGAGGCGGGGCCCGCGGACTGCGCCGCGTCCTCGGCCGTCACGGTGTCGACGACCACGGTGCGGACGCTGCCGGTGACGCGGTCGCGGGCGGTGACGGCCAGGATGCCGTTGGCGTCGATGTCGAACTCCAGCTCGATCTCCGGCAGGCCCTTCGGCGCGGTCGGGAGGCCGGTCAGCTCGAACGCCGCGAGCGGGCGGTTCGACGCCGCCACCGGGTGGTCGCCCTCGCACAACCGGACCAGCAGCGACGTCTGGCCGTCGGTGCCGGTGGTGACCAGCGTCCAGGCCCGGTGCGGGATCGGGGTGTGCCGGGGGACCAGGATGTGCTGGGCGCCGCCGGCCAGCTCGAAGCCCAGGTCCAGGCCGGTCGTCTCCAGCACCAGGGTGTCCTTCACGTGGCCGGTGAGGATGCCGGCCTGCAGGGCAGCGCCGGTGACGACCGCCTCCGGCGGGAGGCCGCGGTACGGGGCCCGGCCGCCGGTCAGCCCGCGCACGAGGTCGGCGACGGCCGGCATCCGGGCGGCGCCGCCGGTCAGCACGACCCGGTCGACGTCGGCGATCGGCACACCTGCGGCGATGACGACCCGGTCCACCGGGCCGCGGCAGCGGTGCAGCAGGTCCCGGGTCTGCGCCTCCAGCGCCGAGCGGGTGAGCGTCTCGGTGACGTGGACCGGCCCGGCGGCCGAGACGCCCAGGTACGGCAGGTGCAGCTGCGCCGAGCCGGCCGCCGACAGCTCGATCCGCGCCGCCTCGGCGGCCTCGCGGAGCCGCGCGAGCGCGGTGGGCTGCGCGGCGAGGTCCAGGCCGTGGTCCTGGCGGACCTGCTGGGCGATCCGCTCGGCGATCCGCCGGTCCCAGTCGTCGCCGCCGAGGTGCTGGTCGCCGGCGGTCGCCCGGAGATCGACGACGCCCTCGCCGAGCTCCGCGAGGGCCACGTCCAGCGTGCCGGCGCCGAGGTCGACGAGCAGCACGATCTGGTCCTCGCCGTGGTGGGCGCCGTGGCCGAGCAGCGCCGCCGCCGGCGCGGAGATCACCCGCAGCACCGGCAGGCCGGCCCGCCGGGCCGCGCCGGCCAGGGCGAGGCGCTGGACCTGGTCGAACGACGCGGGCGCGGTCAGGACCGCGCCGTGGATCGGGCCGCCGAGGTGGGTCTCGGCGTCGGCGTGCAGCCGTGCGAGCAGGACCGTCACGAGATCCTCGGCGGTGTACCGGACGCCGGCCCGGTCCAGGCTCCAGCCCGTGCCGAGGAGCAGGGTCGGCGCCCGCACCGTGTGCTCGGGATTCGTGAGGGCCTGCCGGGCGGCCGCCGCGCCGGTCAGCGTCGACCCGTCGGCGGTGACCGCCACGATGCTCGGGGTGCTCAGCGCGCCCTCGCCGTTCGGCACCGGGACGGCCCGGCCCCGCTCCAGGACGGCGACCGCCGACTGCCCGGCGCCCACGTCGACGCCGATGACGGCGCCGCCCGCCGGCCCGGGTGCGCCCGGCAGGGCGCCGAGGCCGCTGGCGTACCACAGCTCCCGCGCCCGCCGGGCGAGCGCCGGGTCGGCGTCGCCGACCAGCCCGAGCAGCAGCGTGCAGGCGGCCGTGCGCACCGACGGGTCGCCGCCGCGCAGCAGCCGGCCGGCCAGGTGCAGCGCCTCGTCGCGCCGAGCGACCCGCTCGTCGGCGGCGGCCGCCCGCAGCTCGGTCACGTCCCCGGCCGCGGCGGGCCGGTGACCGGCGCCGACGCTCGCCCGGCCGGCGGCGGGCGGGGCCGGCTCCGACTCGGCCCGCAGTGCGCCCTCGGCGACGACCAGCTCGGGCTGGTCGAGGGTGGTGGGGGCGACCCGCAGGGCGCGGTGCAGCAGCGTGGCGGCCAGCGGTACCCGGGAGGCCCCACCGACCAGGAAGACGCCGGCCAGGTCGTCCGGCGCGACGCCGACGGAGCGCAGCACGGTGGCGGTGAGGGAGGTGGTGCGCTCCAGGTAGGGCCGGGCGAGCGCCTCGAACTCGGCCCGCGTGACGTGGACGTCGGCGTCGACGAGCGGCACGTGCAGCTCCGCGGACGGCCGGCGGGAGAGCTGCTCCTTCACCGCGCGGGCGTCGAGCTGGAGCTGGTGGCGCACCCGCCGCTCGGAGGTGGTGCGCGGGCGGTCCAGGGCGGCCCAGCCCTCGGCGGCGCCCGGCCGGTCGGCGGTGAGCGTCCGGACGTGCTCGACGAGGGCGGCGTCGAGGTACACCCCGCCGACGTCGGCGAGGCCGTCGTGCGCGAGGACGGTGAAGCCGGTGCCGGCCCGGCGGACCACGCTGACGTCGAAGGTGCCGGCGCCCAGGTCGTACACGACGAGGCAGCGGCCCTCGGCGAGCTCGTGGCCGAGCCGCTCCGCGTAGAAGGCGGCCGCCGCGACGGGCTCCGCGACGAGCCGCACGGCGCCGAGGCCGGCCCGCGCCGCGGCCGCGGCCAGGATGCCCCGGCGCAGCCGCCGCCAGCTGCTCGGGTGGGTCAGCACCACCTCGGCGGGCGGCTCACCGGCGACCCGGCGCGCCTCGGCGGCGACCCGGCCGAGGACCGCGGCGATCAGGTCGCCGACCGGCACGTCCCGGTCGGCCAGCCAGACCGTGCCGTCGTCGACGCGCTGCTTCGGGTACGGCTCGAGGCCGTGCGGCAGGCCGACCGCGGCCCGCTCGGCGTCGCCGCCGGTGAGCAGCTCCGCGTCCGGGTCCGGGCCGGCGAACACCCCGGAGCCCAGCAGCGGCGAGGCGTCGAAGAGCAGCTGGCGCACCTGCCCGCGGCGGTCCTCCAGCACGGCGACGGTCGTCGACGTGCCGAAGTCGACGGCCAGCCGCGATTCCGGGCGGCTCACCAGCGGTCGAGGTGGAGCACTTCGTCGAGGGGCTGGCGGGCCGCCGGCTGGAAGGTGTCGCCGGTGTAGTACGCGGTCGGGATCAGCGCCGCCTGCCGGACGTTCGGCGGGAGCCCGAGGATGCCGGCGACCTCCTCCTCGTGGTTGAGGTGCAGGGTCGTCCACGCCGTGCCCAGGCCGCGGGCCCGGGCGGCCAGCATGTAGCTCCACGCGGCGGGCAGCACCGAGCCCCACAGCCCGGCCTGGCTGCCGTCGCCGAGCCGCCCGGCGCGGCCCACGGTCAGGCACGGGATGACCAGGACCGGCGCGTCACCCATCCGCGCACCCAGCCAGGCCACGCTGTCGCCGACCCGCTGCTGCACCGCGGAGCGGCCGGGGTCGTCGGCGAACAGCTTGCCGGCCGCGCCGGGGGAGGCCAGGTAGGCGTCGACCGCCGTGCGGTACACGGCGCCGATCCGGGACCGCTGGCCGGGGTCCGTCACGACGATCCACTGCCAGGTCTGCCGGTTCGAGCCGCTCGGCGCCTGCAGCGCGATCTCCAGGCACTCCCGGACCAGCTCCAGGGGCACCGGCCGGCTCAGGTCGAGCCGCCTGCGCACCGTGCGGGTCGTGGTCAGCAGTTCGTCGGGCGACAGCGGCAGCACCATGCGGCTCATTCTGCCTGCCGCAGCCGGCGCACGACGAGCGCCACGACGCCGGCGCCGAGCAGGACGGCGACGACGGTGCCGGCCGGCGCGGTGTAGCGGTCGATCTCCTGCCAGCGGTCCGCGAGCAGCCAGCCGGCCCCGATGAACAGCGCGTTCCAGACGCCGGAGCCGGCGGCGGTCAGCGTGACGAAGCGCCGCAGCGGCATCCGCTCGACACCGGCCGGGATCGACACCAGGCTGCGCAGCACGGGCACGCACCGCGACCCGGCCACGAACCACGACCCGTACCGCGCGAACAGCCGGTGCCCGCGCTCGAGGTCGCGCCGGCTGGCCAGGACGAACCACCGCTTCCCGGCCAGCCGGTGCAGCCGCTCGTAGCCGAGCCGGGCACCCAGCCAGTACAGGACGAGCGAACCACCCACCGCGCCCAGCGTCGCCGCCAGCCACACGAGCAGCGGATGCATGGCCCCGGACCGGGCCCGGAACCCGGCCAGCGGCAGGATCAGCTCGGACGGGATGGGCGGCACGAGGGTCTCCAGCGCGATCAGCAGCCCCACTCCGACGGGCCCGAGCAGGTCGATCGTCGCGAAGATCCAGTCCGTCATCGCCGAAGCCTAGGAGATCATGCTGAATGATGCCTGGGAGCAAGGTAACCGACCGCGACGCTTTCATCGCGGTGTGATGAAAGCTCATCCGTACGGCGGCGGTAAGTGGCCGATCGACGTGCGGTAACGGACCGGAGGTGCCATCACCAGCGGTGCGCTCAAAGCAATACCGTCCGTGCACGACATACGCGCGCCGCCCCGCCGGATGGAGTAGCCGCCGCCTGCGCGCGTTCCCTGGGCACCCCTGTGGAGGGAACCGACGTGTGGAAAGGCCGCTTGGCGATCGCGTCGCTCCTGTTCGTGTCGCTGCTCGCGGGACTGTCGATGTGCGCCATCCGCGGCGCCAGCAACGACCAGCTCGAGGTGTACTCCTGGTGGACCGGCCCCGGTGAGGAGGAGGGCCTCGCCGCCATGGCGAAGGCCTTCGAGGCGGCCAACCCCGGCGTCCGGTTCGTCAACGCGGCGGTCTCGGGCGGCGCCGGATCCAACGCCAAGGCGATCCTCGCCAGCCGCCTGCTGGCGAACGACCCGCCCGACTCCTACCAGCGCCACGCCGGCCTGGAACTGCTCGACGACGTCCGCTCGGGCAAGGTCCACGACGTCTCCGACCTCTACGACGAGCAGGGCTGGCGCGACGTCTTCCCGAAGGGCCTGCTCGACAACCTGACCATCGACGGCAAGATCTACGCCGTGCCGGTGAACATCCACCGGGCCAACCTCCTGTGGTACAACCCGAAAGCCCTCAAGGAGCTCGGACTCCAGGGTCCGCCGAAGAACTGGGCGGAGTTCCTGGCCCAGGCGGAGACCATCCAGGCGCAGGGCAAGGTGGCGCTCGCCGTCGGCCCGGAGTGGACGCAGAAGCACCTCATGGAGACGGTGCTGCTCGGCGAGCTCGGCGCGAACGGGTACGAGTCGCTGTTCAACGGCAACCTCGCCTGGACCGCGCCGCAGGTGAGCGCCGCGCTCGACACGTTCGCGAAGGTCCTGGGGGTGTCCGACGTGAAGTCGGCCTCCGGCGACTGGCAGCCGCAGATCGACCGCGTGGTCCAGGGCTCGGCCGTGTACGCCGTCATGGGCGACTGGGCGTCGAACTACCTGGAGCAGACCAAGAAGCTCAAGTTCGGCGAGACGTACGGGGCGGTCGCCTCGCCCGGCACCGACGGCATCTACGACTTCCTCTCCGACTCGTTCACCCTGCCCACCGGCGCGCGCCGGCCCGACCTGAGCCGCAAATGGCTGATCGAGTGCGGCTCGGCCGACGGGCAGAACCTGTTCAACCCGCTCAAGGGGTCGATTCCGGCGCGCACCGACGCCGACGCCGCCCTGTACCAGGGGTACCTCGGCTGGGCGCTGCAACAGTGGCGCGACCCGAAGACCCGCATCGTCGGCTCGCTGACCCACGGCGTGGTGGCGAACAACGCCTACAACGCCGAGATCGACTCGGCGCTCGGCCTCTTCGTCCAGCACGGCGACCTCGGCAAGTTCGCCAGAACCGTGCAGCAGCAGTTCCGGGAGACGCAGTGACCGCTCCGCTCCATGTGCCGCGGCACTCCTCGGAGGCCCCGGCCCCGCGGCCGCCGCAGCGGCAGCGCAAGCCCCGCAAGCAGCGCGGGCCGGCCTGGCTCGCCGGCCTGCTGCTGGTCTCGCCGTCGCTGATCCTCATCGGGATCTTCGTCTACGGCTTCCTCGGCTGGAACGTGCGCGTCTCGTTCTCCGACTGGAAGGGCCTGTCGCCGTCGTACGACTTCGTCGGCTTCGACAACTACACCAAGCTGTGGCACGACGAGCGGTTCCGGGCCGACGCGCGCAACCTCATCGTGTTCACCGTCGTGTTCGTGGTCGGCTCGCTGCTGCTGGGCTTCCTGATGGCGATGCTGCTCGACAAGGGCGTGCGCGGCGAGGGGTTCTTCCGCGGCGTGTACCTCTTCCCGATGGCGATCTCGTTCATCGCGACCGCGATCGTGTGGCGCTGGCTGCTCGACAACGGCACCGGCGAGGACACCGCCGGGCTCAACAAGCTCTTCGCCGCCGTCGGCCTGGACTTCCTGCGCAGCGACTGGCACAAGTCCGACTCGATGTGGGCGATCGCGGCGGTGGCGCTGCCCGCCGGGTGGGCGCTGTCGGGGTACGTCATGGCCCTGTTCCTGGCCGGCATGCGCGGCGTGCCGGAGACCCTGCGCGAGTCGGCCCGGCTCGACGGGGCCAGCGAGTCGCAGATCTTCTGGCACGTGGTGCGGCCCGCGCTGCGGCCGGTCATGTTCAGCGCGCTGCTCATCATGGTGCACATCTCGCTGAAGGCGTTCGACCTGCTGTACGCGCTCGACCAGGGCAACCTGCGCATCGACACGCCGTCGCTGTACATGTGGTTCACCACCTTCGACGGCGGCTTCTACGACCGCGGCGCGACGATCGCGACCGTGCTGCTCCTGGGCGTGGCGCTGGTCGTCGGTCCCTATGTCTGGTACGCCCTGCGCACGGAGAGGCGGTGACCGCGATGGTACGGGCAACCGCCGTCGTTCCCCGGCACACGCAACCGCGGATCCCGCCGCCGCTCACGGCCGCGCCGCCGCCGCGGCGGATCCGCTCGCCGTTCGTGTCCCGGTTGCTGCGCTACGCCGCCCTGTGGGCGCTCGCGGCGTTCTTCCTGATGCCGGTGTACGTGCTGGTCGTGACCTCGTTCAAGAACCCGGCCGACGTCAGCGTGACCCGCATCTGGGAGCTGCCGACCAGCTTCTCGCTGACGAACTTCGGCGAGGTGTGGCCGAAGCTGGCGTCCGGCTTCCGCAACAGCCTGTCGCTGGCCATCCCGGCGTCCCTGCTGTCCTCGCTGCTGGGCTGCGCCAACGGGTTCGTGCTGTCGAAGATCCGCTTCCCGTTCGCCAACGTGGTGTTCCCGCTGATCCTGTTCGGCATCTTCGTGCCCTACCAGGCGATCATCATCCCGGTGTCGCAGACGATGACGTCGGTCGGCCTGCGCGGCGGCGGCGACCCCAGCGGCGGCCTGTTCGGCCTGATGCTCATCCACATCATCTACGGCCTGCCGATCACCACGCTGATCTTCCGCAACCACTTCGTGGGGCTGCCGAACACGCTCCTGGAGTCGGCTCGGCTCGACGGTGCGGGCATTTTCCGGACATTTGTCGATTTAGCGGTACCGCTGGCGAAGCCGGCCTTCGCGGTCAGCATCATCTGGCAGTTCACCTCGTCCTGGAACGACTTCATGTTCGGCGCGATGATGACCAGCCGCGACTCGTGGCCGGTGACGATCGCCCTGAACAACGTGGCCGGCGGCCAGGCGATCCCGTTCGGCCAGGCGATGGCGGGCGCCCTGCTGGTCAGCCTGCCGACCCTGGTGATCTACGTCCTCCTGGGCCGCTTCTTCATGCGGGGCCTGCTGGCGGGCACGCTCCAGGACTGACTCGGCGTCCGGCTTCGCCCGAGCAGCGCGGCGGCGATCGCCGCCGCCGCGAACAGCCCGAAGGCGACGGCGGCCACGATGTCGAAGATCCGGCTCTCCAGGTCCGCGGCGAGCCGGGGGCCGAGCACCCCGCGGGGGTCGGCGACGACCTCCAGCGGCGTGCCGGGCGGGTACTCGGCGGTGTCGCGGTACTCGCCCTCGACGTCGGCGAGCGTGTAGTTGTACAGGCACCGTCCGTCGCGGTTCTCGGAGCAGGTCGCGGACATGACGACGGTCGAGGTCCGCTCGCCGGCGTACCGCATGTACCAGTCGCCGGGCACGGCGTACGCGGCCGGCAGCAGCGCCAGCATGGCCGCGAAGGCGACCCAGGTCGGGCCGGTGCGCCCCTTGCTGATGGGGTACAGCAGGAACGGCGCCGCCAGCAGCGCGACCGTCGGCACCGCCGCGACCAGCCACCACCACGAGGAGCCGAGCGCGCCCGCCGCTCCGGCCACCAGCCAGACGACGGCGGTGGCGACGATCAGGGCGACGGCTCGAACCATGATCCGATTCTGTGGGGTGCCGGCCGCCGGCGCTGTCGTGCTTCTGCTACACAATGTCGCATGAAACGTCTCCGATGGTGGTCGATCGGCGCCGGTGTGGCCGTCGTGGTCGCGGTGGCCTTCGTGTTCGGGCTCGGCCTGCCGCGGCGCACGGCGTTCCTGGCCCGCGAGGCGCCGAACGCGTGCGCGCTGATGGCGGAGGGTGCGTCCCCGTTCGGCGGCGCGTCGGTCTGCACCCCGCTCGGCCGCCGCACGCCGCCGTTCGGGCACCCGGACGGCCAGGTGTTCCTGCTGCTGGAGACGTCGACCGGCCCGGCCGCGGTGCGCATCGACTACACCGGCACCGGCTCGGGCGACTACACGGCGACCGCGGTGGAGATCCCGACCTGGGAGGCGCCCGGCATCTCCCACGACACCGCGGAGCGCATCAAGGAGGGCATCAACCAGCGCGGCGGCCTGAAGACGGTCCCGTGGGTGGTCCACGGCGCCGCCTGACGTGCTGCTCGCTGCTCGGCCCGCCGGCGGTCGCGCTGGCTGGTCACCGGCGCGGCGGCGGCCGCGCCGCCGGGTCCACCGGCGCGGCGGCGGTCGTGCAGGCGGGTCACTCGCGCGGCGGCGGTTCGCCTCGGCGGGTCACCAGCCGGCGCCGAAGCAGACCAGCGGGGGTGGGTCCTCGTCCGGGCCCAGGCCGGCGATCGCCTCGGCCAACGCGGCGGCCGGCGGCAGCCCGTGGCGCAGGCCGGCGTGGTGGGCCGGGGCGATCCGGCAGGCCACGGCGTCGGACAGCAGCGCCACGCCCGCGACCACGCTGCGCGCCCCGCTGTGCAGCATGGCCACGGTCATCCCGAGCGTCTCGTCGCCGGGCCGGGCGCCGGCCAGGCCCAGCTCGCAGGCCGACAGCACCACGTGGGCGGGCAGCCGGGGCAGCCGCTCCAGGTCGTAGCCGAACAGCGGCCCGTCGGCCAGGTCGAGGTGCGAGAAGAGCGGGTTGTCCGGCTCGTGGGTACCGTGCGCCGCCACGTGCAGCACATCGGCCCGCCCGGCGGCGTCCCGCACCTCGGCCGTGGTCGCCGCGACGTTGACCGCACCACCCCCGACCGCAGTGCCGCCGCGCTCCGCGAGGTCGGCCGCACCGCCCCCGGCCGCCGTGCCGCCGCGCACCGCGAGGCCCGCCGCAGCGGTCCCGGCTGTCGCGCCGCCGGGCTTCGCGAGGTCGGCCGCCGCGGCGCCGAGGGACCAGACGTCGGCCAGCAGCTTGAGCTCCTCGCCGGCCCGCGCCACGCCCGGGCCCGCGGCGAGGGCCACCACCGGCGCCGGGGGCAGCGCGGGCCCGGTGCGGGCGGCGAGCCAGGCGGTCACCGAGGGTACGACGGCGACCGGCCGCCCCCGCAGCGCCGGCAGCAGCGACCACGGCATCGGCGCGAGCGGCGCCGACGGTGCCAGCAGCAGCGGCCCGGCGGCGACCGCGCCCGCCAGCGGCGCCCACAGCATCCGGTCGAGGCGGGCGAGGGCGGACCGGCTGGCCGCGCGTACGGTGGCCCGGACCGGCTCGGGCAGCGTGTCGAGCGCGAGCGCGTCGAGGTCGTGCCGCAGCCGCCGGTGCGCCTCCAGCACCGGCGCGGCGTCGCCAAGGTCGAGCAGCGCCTCCCGCCGCCCGGTGACGACGAGCGCGACGAGCCGGTCCCCGGTGATGAGGTGCGCGACGAACGTGGCGTCGGCCTCGGCGAGCCGAGCGCGCAGCGCCCCGAGCGACGCGGGCGCGGTGGTGTGCGCGGGCCCCGGGGTGTACCACGACCGCTGCCGCACCTGCTGCTCCAGCCGCGCGCACCGGGACCGCAGCCGCGGGTCGGCGCGCCCGGCGAGCAGCTGCCCGCGCCTTGACCGACGGCCTGGGCCTCGAACGGGCGCACACCGTCGTCGAAC
>NZ_JBEXCY010000201.1:0-21165 GCF_040605515.1 Dactylosporangium sp. NPDC005572
ACTGCTTTTTAATGATTCGGTGACCTCCGAGTTCTAGTCATAGAGGTTTAGACTCTTTCCCTCCACGACGCTGTTGCGATCTGTCCTGGCTCTACGGGCCGCGCGGTGTACACCTCGGCCGGATCGGCGGCCGCGACGTGCTCGTGGTCGCGGACACGGGCAACCACCGGGTCCTCATCTGGCACGCGCTGCCTGACCGGGACGAGCACCCGTGCGACGTGGTGCTCGGGCAGCCGGACGCGACCAGCGAGGGACCGGCGGCGGGCGGCACCAGCACCACGCGGGGCATGTTCCTGCCGACCGGCGTCACCATCCACGACGGACGGCTGATCGTCGCCGACGCCTGGCACCACCGGGTGCTCGTGTACGACGGGCTGCCCGAGTCGCCGTTCGCGCGACCGGATCTCGTGCTCGGCCAGCCCGGCCCGGACCACGTCGAACCGAACGCCGGCGGGGAGTGCGGGGCCACCACGATGTACTGGCCGTTCGGGGTCGGTGTCGTCGACGGCCGGTTCTACGTCTGCGACACCGGCAACCGCCGGGTGCTCGGCTGGTCGCAGGGCGTGCCGGATTCGCCCGGCCGCCGGCCCGACCTGGTGCTGGGCCAGCCCGACGCGGCCGGCCGCGAGGAGAACCGGGGCGGGCCCGCCGGGCCGGACAGCTTCCGCTGGCCGCACGACGTCTGCGGCGACGGTGACCGGCTGCTGATCGCCGACGCCGGCAACCACCGGGTGCTCGGCTGGCGCCCGCACCCGACGCGCGACGCCGGAGCCGACCTGGTCCTCGGGCAGCACGACCTGACGAGCACCGACGAGTGGCCGTACGGGCCGCAGCGGGCCGACCGGCTGCGTTCCCCATATGCCGCCGACACCGACGCCGGCCGCCTCGCCGTGGCCGACACCGCGAACAACCGTGTGCTCATCTGGACCGACGGCCCTCGCCGCGACGCCGCGGACGTGGTCCTCGGCCAGCCCACGTTCGCCGCCAACGGGGAGAACCGGTGGACCGGGGTGACCCCCGACTCGATGTGCTGGCCGTACGGGATCTCGCTGGCCGGGGACCGGCTGGCGGTGGCCGACTCCGGCAACAACCGCGTCGTGATCTGGCGGCGCGGATGACCACCACCGCCCGGGACCGCCGCGAGTTCACCGTCACCGGCGTGGTGCAGGGGGTGGGCTTCCGCCCCTTCGTGCACCGCCTCGCCGTCGAGCTCGGGCTGACCGGGTTCGTGGGCAACGCCGAGCAGGCGGTGATCGGCGAGGTGGAGGGCAGCGCCGACGCGGTGACCGCATTCCTGCGCCGCCTGCACACCGAGGCCCCGCCGCTGGCCCGGATCGCCCAGGTGCGGGCCCGCACCATCGCGACCCACGCCGGGCAGGACGGCGGCTTCGCGATCGTGGCGAGCGCGGGCGGTGCCGGCAGCGGCCGGACCCTGGTCGGCCCCGACGTGGCCACCTGCGCCGCCTGCCTGGCCGAACTGTTCGAACCGGCGAACCGCCGCTACCGCCACCCGTTCATCACCTGCACCGACTGCGGGCCCCGGTTCACCATCATCCGCGACCTGCCCTACGACCGGCCGGCGACCACGATGGCCGCCTTCCCGATGTGCCCGGCCTGCCGCACCGAGTACGAGACGGTGACCGACCGCCGCTACCACGCCCAGCCCATCGCGTGCGCGGACTGCGGACCGGCGCTCTGGTTCGAGCACGACGGCCTCCGCGTCACCGGGAGCGACGCCGCCGTCGCCGAGGCACAGCGGGCGCTGATGGCCGGGCGTATCGTGGCGGTCAAGGGCATCGGCGGCTACCACCTGGCCTGCCGGGCCGACGACGAGGACGCGGTGCGGCGGCTGCGCGAGCGCAAGCAGCGCGACGAGAAGCCGTTCGCGGTGCTGGCCGCCGATCTGGCGACGGCCCGGCGACTGGCCGAAGTGGACGACGACGAGGCCCGGGCGCTGACCGGTCCGGCCCGCCCGATCGTGCTGCTGCGCCGGCGCGACGACGCCCCGGTCGCGGCCGCGGCAGCCCCGGGCAACCCGTGGCTGGGCGTCATGCTGCCGGGCAATCCCGTGCAGCACCTGCTGCTCGCCCAGGTGCCGGGGGTGAGCCTGGCCCCGCCGGACGCCCTGGTCTACACGAGCGCGAACCTCAGCGAGGAGCCGCTGTGCTTCGACGACGAGGACGCGATCACCCGGCTGCCGCACCTGGCCGACGCCGTGCTGACCCACGACCGGCCGATCCACGTGCCGTGCGACGACTCGGTGGTCCGGCTCGTCGACGGGCAGGAGCTACCGCTGCGCCGCGCCCGCGGGTACGCCCCGCTGCCCGTGCCGCTCGGCCGGTCACTGCCGCCGGTCCTGGCCGTGGGTGGCGAACTGAAGAACACCTGCTGCGTGCTCGACGGCGAGTACGCGTTCTGTTCGGCGCACGTCGGCGACATGGGCAGCCTGGCCACACTCCGCGCCTTCGACCGCGCGGCCGGGCAGCTGACGACCCTGCGCCGGGTCGATCCGGTGGTCCTGGCCGCCGACGCCCACCCCGGATACCAGACGCGCGCCTGGGCGGAGCGGCGCGCCGGCGGTACCGGACCGCACCTGGTACAGCACCACCACGCGCACGTGGTCTCGCTGCTGGCCGAGCACGGCCGGATCGGTGAGCCGGTGATCGGGGTGGCGTTCGACGGCACGGGGTTCGGCGCCGACGCGACGGTGTGGGGCGGCGAGTTCCTGCTCGTCGGCGCCGACCCGACCCGGTTCACCCGGGTCGCCCACCTGCTCCCGGTGGACCTGCCCGGCGGCGACGCGGCCGTGCGGAACCCGTGCCGGACGGCGCTCGGCCACCTCGCCGCGGCGGGCGTCGAATGGGATCCGGACCTGGCGCCGGTCGCCGCCTGCGGCCCGGCCGAGCTGGCCGCCGTGCGGCTGCTGCTGGCCACCTCCGCCGTGCGCTCGTCGAGCATGGGGCGGCTGTTCGACGCGGTGGCGTCGCTGCTGGGGGTACGGCAGCGGATCGGGTACGAGGCGCAGGCGGCCATCGAGCTGGAACACCTGGCCGGTCTCGGCGCCGGCGAACCGCCCGAAGCGCTGGCGCCGTTCGAGCTCACCGACGACGGCCGGCTCGACCACCGCCCCGTGATCCGCTGCCTGGTTGAGCGGATGCGGGGCGGGGTGGACCCGGCGGTGCTGGCCGACGCGTTCCACCGGGCGGTGGCCGACGCCGTGGTGGCCGGCGCGACCCGGGCGGCCACGGCCAGTGGGGTGTCCACCGTCGGGCTGACCGGCGGCGTGTTCCAGAACGTGCGGCTGAGCCGGCTGTGCCGGGACCGGCTGGGCGCGGCCGGGTTCGCCGTGCTCACCCATCGGCTGGTACCGCCCAACGACGGCGGTCTGGCCCTCGGGCAGGCGGTCGTGGCCGGCCTCGTCGCGGCTCGTACAACGGATATCCAGGAAGGCGGGTGAGACGCTGATGTGCCTCGGAGTTCCCGGACGCATCGTCGCGGTGTTCCAGGACGGGGATGCGCCCATGGCCGACGTCGACTTCGCCGGCGAGCGGCGCCGGATCTGCCTGGCCTACCTGCCCGATCTCGGCCCCGGCGACTACGTGATCGCCCACATGGGCTTCGCGCTGACCCGGGTCGACGAGGCGACGGCGTTCTCAACCCTTGCGCTGATGCGGGAGTACGGAGTGCTGCCCGCCGAACGCCCCACCGTGGAGGGAGTGGCATGAGCACCGACCCGGAAGGCATCACCGCCGACCTGCTCGACGGCAGCCTCGCCGACGACCTGGCCGCGGCGGCGCTGGCGCTGGCCCGCCGCTTCCATGCCGGCGCCACACTGTGGTGCGTTGCCCCACAGTGGACGCCGCACGCGCACCACATCGCGGTGGAGTTCGTACACCCGGTCATCGTCGGCAAGCGGGCGCTGCCCGCGGTCGCGCTCACCGGCCCCGACCTCGTCGCCCAGGCCCGGGTGTGCGTGCGCAGCGGCGACATCGTGATGGCCGTCGCCGCGGCCGGTGAGCCCGCCGTGCTGGAGCTGATGCGGCGGGCCCCGGCGTGGGGCGCACACACGGTGTGGATCGGCTCGGGCCACCGCCCGCCGGGCGGCGCGGCCGACCACGTGCTCTGGCAGGACGACCCCGACCCGCTGGCCCCGGCCACCGGCCGGTTCGTGCTGATGTACCACCTGCTGTGGGAGCTGACCCATGTCTGCTTCGAACACCCCGGCCTGCTGACGAACAGCGAACCGGACTGTACCGACGAGGTCTGCGTCACGTGCAGTGACGAAGGACGGCTGGCGGAGGTGCTCCGGGCACCGGAGACACCGTTCGGGCCGGCCCGGGCCCGCACGTCGAACGGCGAGGAGGACGTCGACGTCACCCTGGTCGCTCCCGTGCGCCCCGGAGACCTGCTGCTGGTGCACGCCGGCTCGGCGCTGACCCGGCTCGACCCGGCGGTGCGGCGATGAGCGGCGCCGGCTTCCTCTACCCGTTCCTCACCGGCGCGGAGCGCGACCCGGCCGCCCTGCTGGCCGATCTGGCCGCGTCCGCCCGGGCCAAGGCGCGCGAGTCGGCGGCGCTGCAGCGGCGCACCCTGGCGGCGAACGCCGCCGCGATCGACCGGGCCGGCGCGGCGATGGCCCGGCGGTTCGCCGACGGCGGCCGGCTGGTCGTGTTCGGCAACGGCGGCAGCTCGACCGACGCGGCGACCTTCGCCGACCTGTTCACCAACCCGGCCGCCGGGTCGCCGTTGCCGGTCATCAACCTCACGGCCGACCAGGCGGTGGTCACCGCACTCGGCAACGACGTCGGCTTCGACCTGGTCTTCTCCCGCCAGATCGCCGCGTACTGCGGACGCCACGACATCGCGGTCGCGTTCTCGACCAGCGGCAACTCCGCCGACCTGACGGCCGGGCTGCGCGAGGCCCGAACCCGCGGGCTGCTCACGATCGGTTTCGCCGGGTACGGGGGCGGCGACATGGCCACCGGCCCCCACGTCGAGCACTGCTTCGTGGTCGACTCGCAGAGCGTGCACCGCATCCAGGAAAGCCAGGCGCTGCTCGGCTACCACCTCTGGGCTGCCGCCGCCGGCGGACCCGACCGAAAGGAGCCTGCCGATGGCCGCTGAGTCCACATTGGACCGGGAGGGCCTGGTGCTGGAGCGGATCTCCAACGCCCGCAAGCGCCGGCCCCGTCTCGTCGACGAGGTCGTGACGCTGGCGCACGGGGCCGGCGGCAAGTCCTCGGCCGCCCTGATCGACGCCGTCTTCGTCGAGGCGCTGCGCGGCCCCGAACTGGAACAGCTCGGCGACGGTGCGGTACTGACCCTGCCGTCCGGGGAACGGCTGGCGTTCAGCACCGACTCGTTCGTCGTGTCACCGCTGCGGTTCCCGGGCGGCTCGATCGGCCATCTCGCCGTACACGGCACCGTCAACGACCTCGCGATGTGCGGTGCGGTGCCGCAGTGGCTGTCGTGCGCGTTCGTCATCGCCGAAGGCTTCCCGATCGCCGAGCTGCGCGAGATCGTGGCCGACCTGGCGGCGGCGGCCCGCACAGCCGGGGTGCGGCTGGTCACCGGGGACACCAAGGTGGTACCGGCCGGAGCCGCCGACGGGCTCTACATCACGACCGCCGGGGTCGGCGTCATTCCGGCCGGACGGGAGCTGGGCGCGGCCACGGTCCGCCCGGGGGACCGGCTGGTGCTCTCCGGCACGCTCGGCGACCACGGGATGGCCGTGCTGCTGGCCCGGGGAGACCTGGCCATCGAGGCCGAGATCGAGTCGGACACCGCACCGGTGAACGGGCTGGTGGAGACGCTGCTCGCCGCGGCGCCCAACACCCGTTGGCTGCGTGACCCGACCCGCGGCGGGCTCGCCACCGTCTGCAACGAGCTGGCCGTCGACGCCGGGGTGGGGGTGATCCTGGACGAGCAGCTGCTGCCGGTGGCGCCGCAGGTGCAAGGCGCCTGCGACCTGCTCGGCATCGACCCGGTCTACGTGGCCAACGAAGGCAAGTTCGTGGCGGTCGTGCCGGCGGCCGAGGCGGAGGCGGCGGTTGCCGCGCTGCGCGCCGATCCGCTCGGTGGCCAGGCCGCCGTGATCGGCGAGATCACCGAGCAGCCCGAGGGTGTCGTCGCGCTGCGGACACCGTTCGGCGGCAGCCGCATCGTGGACATGCTCGTGGGTGACCCGCTGCCCAGGATCTGCTGAGGAGGCCTGTCATGTGTCTGGGGATTCCCGGCCAGATCGTCGAGATCGTCGATCCCGGAGCGCACCTGGCGAAGGTCGACGTCAGCGGCGTCCGACGCACCATCAGCATTCGCCTGCTGGCCGAGCAGGACGTCGCCGCGGGGGACTGGGTGCTCGTCCACGTCGGCTTCGCCATGGCGAAGATCGACGAGCGGGAGGCCGCGCTGACCATCGAGGCCATGCGCAGAATGGGCCAGGCGTTCGACGACGAGCTCGCCGCCTTTGATTCCACCGCCATCAGTCTGGAGTCCCGATGAGGTTCGTCGACGAGTTTCGCGACCCGGCCGCCGCCCGGGCGCTGGTCAGGTCCATCACCGAGCTGGCCGGCGACGGCGAGTACAAGTTCATGGAGGTCTGCGGGGGACACACGCACACCATCTACCGGCACGGCCTGGAGTACCTGCTGCCGCCCACGGTCGAGCTGGTGCACGGGCCGGGGTGCCCGGTGTGTGTGATCCCCATGGGCCGGGTCGACGACGCGATGTGGCTGGCCGAGCAGCCGGGCGTCATCTTCACCACCTTCGGTGACATGATGCGGGTGCCGGGCAGCCGCGGCAGCCTGCTGGAGACCAAGGCCCGGGGCGCGGACGTGCGCTTCATCTACTCGCCGCTGGACGCGCTGCGCATCGCCGTCGACAACCCGGACAAGCAGGTGGTGTACTTCGCCGTCGGGTTCGAGACGACGGCACCGTCCACCGCCGTCACGCTCGTGCGGGCCCGGGAGCTCGGGGTCACCAACTTCAGCGTGTTCTGCAACCACGTCACGATCGTGCCGCCGATCAAGGCCATCCTCGACTCGCCCGACCTGCGGCTGTCCGGCTTCATCGGGCCGGGCCACGTGTCCACCGTGGTCGGCAACCGGCCGTACCGGTTCGTCTCCGAGGTGTACGGCAAGCCCATGGTGGTGACCGGCTTCGAGCCGCTGGACATCCTCGCCGCCGTACACATGCTGCTGACCCAGATCCGGGAGGGCCGCTGCGAGGTGGAGAACCAGTACTCCCGGGTGGTGACCGACGAGGGTAACCCGGCCGCGCTGGCCCTGCTGGCCGACGTGTTCGAGCTGCGGCCGCACTCCGAGTGGCGAGGGCTGGGCTTCATCTCCCAGTCGGCACTCAAGCTCGGCGAGCGCTACGCCGCCTTCGACGCCGAGCTGCGCTACGACATGCCCGGCGTGCGGGTGGCCGACCCGAAGGCCTGCCAGTGCGGTGAGGTGCTCAAGGGTGTCATCAAGCCGTGGGAATGCAAGGTGTTCGGCACCGCGTGCACCCCGGAGACGCCGATCGGCACCTGCATGGTCTCGCCGGAGGGCGCCTGCGCGGCGTACTACAACTTCGGCCGGCTGCATCGCGAGACGGCGCTGCTCGTCGGCCGGTCGGGCGCGTGAGCCGCGAGGGCGAGCGGCTGTTCGCCCGCTACGCGTTCTCGCCCAACGACCTCGGCTACTGCGGACCGGCCGACGCGAGCGCGCTGTTCGAGCTGGCCGTCACCGGCCACACGGACGGCGACGTCGTGGCGATCGCCCGGCGGTTCTCGGGGGCGTGGCCGTACCTGGTCCTGCTCGCCGAGCTGACCGGAGGCACCGATCCGCTCGACGAGACGCTGGTGCGGGCGTACTGGACCGGCGCGCCAGCCGAGGGCGTCGAGGCGGCCGAGTTCGGGGCCCGCCTGCTGAACCGCCTCGGCGCGCGGGCCGGGCACTACTGGCACCATCTCGACGGGGCGCTGCTGCCGGAGGCGGCACCGGACCACGGGTTCCATGTGTTCGGCGTCTACCCGTGGTCCCGGATGCTGCCGGCCGGTCCGCCCGAGCAACCACTGCACGTGCTGGACTCGTGCCGCATCAGCTGGGGCCAGGTGACGCAGGTGCGCGACGGGGACGGCCAAGTCGTGGTCCGGCGCCGGCCGCTGGGCTGGGACGGCGAACGCCTCGGCCTGCTGCCCGAACGTGAGCACGAGGTGCGATACCGCATCGACGGCCGGGGCTTCGTCACCGATCCACGGCCGGGCGAGTGGCTGGCGCTGCACTGGGACTGGGCATGCGATCGGCTCACCGACGACGATCTGACCCGGCTCCGGCAGAGCACGGCGGACCGGCTCGCGCTGACGAACGAACGCCTCGCTACCGGGACCGGGCCACGGCGTGCAGCCGCCGCAGCGCCTCCGCGGTGACCCCGCCGCGCAGGTAGGTCGGCACCGTCGCGTCGAACAGGTCCATGGCCAGGTAACTCGGCAGTACCGCGGCCGCGCCGGGGAACTGCGCGCCGCGGTGGTACGCCGAGGTGACCACGAGGCACGGCAGCTGCGCCCGGTCCGCGGCTTGCAGACCGGGCGGCGAGTCCTCCACCGCCAGGGCCTCCTCGGACACGACACCGAGCGCGGCCACGGCCTGCCCGTAGGCCTCGGGGTGCGGCTTGAGGCGCGTCACGTCGTCACCGGTGACCACCGCCGCGAACGGGATGTCGCGGAACAGCCGGTCGAGCAGCACGGTCACCCAGGCCCGGCTGCCGGTGGTGGCCACCGCGACGGCGACCTCGCGGTCACGCAGCTCGCGAAGCAGTTCGTGCACGCCCGGCCGGGCTATCAGTATCCCGGTGTGCACCCAGCTGAGGAAATGCGTCGTCTTCGTCGCGTGCACGGAGCGGGCCAGCGTGGCCGCGTCGGCGTGGCCCCGGCCGGCGAGGTAGGCCTCGAGCCGGCGGCGGCCGCCGGTGATGGCCAGCAGCCGGCCGTACTCGGTCACGCCCCATTCGTAGGGCAGGCCATGGTCGCGGAAGGCGAGGTTGAACGCGCGGCGGTGGCCGTCGCGCTCGGTCTCGGCCAGGGTGCCGTCGACGTCGAAGACGACCGCGCGCAGTTGGTGCGACGGGCGCGTCACCGCTGGTACACCTCCTGGGTGAGGTGGAACAGCAGCAGCTCCTGGGTGATCGCGAGCGGCTCGCTGCGGGTGCCGTCGCCGAGCCGGCCCAGCCCGTGGGGCATCGTCCGGCCGCCGGCCACGCCGTCCCAGAGCGCCTTCTGCAGCAGCCGGGCCTCGTCGGCCGTGGCGTGGCCGTGCACGCGCAGGCAGTCGACCGGTGTGCCGTCGTCGTCGCGGATGATGTTCAGGTTCATGGCCGCGCGGACGTCGTCGGTGAGGATGTCGGTGAGCGGCTGGTGCTGGATCGTGGGCCGCAGCAGCAGCTCGGCGCTGAGCGGTGTGCCCGGCGGGTCGACCCGGTCGGTGGCCGGCGCGAAACGGACCACGATGTCGGCGTAGCGGCGCTGCGGCCGGATGTACGCGGCCGAGTCGGGTTCGCGCCGGGCGAGTTCGCGGCGGACCTCGGCCTCACTGTAGCCGCGGCTGGTCGTGTCGCGGATGATCTTCCACCGGTGCCGGACATCCTCCGGCGGGTCGAGGAAGACGGTGATGTCGAAGCACGCCCGGGACAGCTTGGAGTACAAGGGGAAGATCCCCTCCACGATGACGAACTCGCGTGGCTGCACGTAGGCGGGGCGGGCGAACGTGCCGGTGCGGTGGTCGTACACCGGCTTGAGGATGGGCTGCCCGGTGGCCAGCATCTGCAGGTGCTGCTCCATGATGTCGAGGTAGTTGGCCTCGGGGTGCAGCGCGGTCAGCGCCAGCGCGCGCCGCTCGGCCCGGTCGTAGCGGTGGTAGTCGTCCACGCACACGGAGGTGCACCGCTGCGGCCCGATGGCCGCGACCAGCCCGTCCGCGAGCGTGGTCTTGCCGGAGCCACTGTCGCCGCCGAGCGCGAGCATGACCGGCCGGGCTCCGGCGGGCTCGACCAGACGCGAACGCAACATGCGTACCAGCTTGTCAGGCATCGGCGCCGCCGTCAGCTGTGCCGGCCGGCGCGCGCTCGACGAGGGCGACCAGCACGTCGACGGTGAACCCGAGCGCGGCCTGCACCTGCTCCCCGGGGCCGCAGACGCCGAACCGGTCGAGGCCGAGCACGTTGCCGGCGCCGACGAGGGCCGCCCATCCCGCCGTCACACCGGCCTCGACCGCGACCAGACGGTCCGGCCGGCCGGTCAGAGCGTCCCGTTCGCCGGGTGGCAGCGCGGCGAACCGCTCCCGCCACGGCACCGACACCACCCGGGTGGGCCGCCCGCGGGCGGTGAGCCGCTCGGCGGCGGCCATCGCCAGCGCCACTTCCGACCCGGTGGCGAGGATCGTGACGGCCGGCGTGTCCACCGGCGGTCCGACGACGCGGGCGCCGCGCCCGGCGACGAACGAGATCTCCGCCGGGCCGAGGGCCGGCAGGGCCTGGCGGGACAGGATGAGCGCGGTCGGGCCGTCGGTGCGCCGTAACGCGGTGTGCCAGGCGGCCATCGTCTCCGCGTCGTCGGCCGGTCGCAGCACGGCCAGGCCGGGGATCAGCCGCAGCGACTCGATGTGTTCGACCGGCTGGTGGGTCGGTCCGTCCTCGCCGACCGCGATCGAGTCGTGGGTCAGCACATGGACGACCGGCAGGCGCATCATGGCGGAGAGCCGCAGCGCCGGGCGCAGGTAGTCGCTGAACGCCAGGAAGGTGCTGCCCACCGGGCGCAGACCGCCGTGTGCGGCGATGCCGTTGAGCGCGGCCGCCATCGCGTGCTCGCGGATGCCGAAGTGGATCCGGCGGCCCCCGTAGTCGCCGGCGGTGACGACCGCGCCGGGCAGCGCGTCGATGCCCGTCGACCCGGCGAGGTCGGCCGAACCGCCGACCAGCTCCGGCAACGCCGACCCGGCCGCGGCGAGCACCCGGGCCGAGGCCTGGCGGGTGGCGAGCCGGGCACCGGTCGCCAGCCCCGCCAGCGCGGCGTCCACCGCGGTCGGCAGCCCGCCGGCCTGGGAGCGCTGCCATTCCGCCGCCGCCACCGGGTTCGTGCCGGCCCAGGCGTCGAACCGGGCCACCCAGCCGGCTCGTTGCGTGGCGCCTGCCGCGGCGATCGACCGGCAACGGTCCCGCACCGCGGGCGGCACGTAGAACGGCTCGGGGGAGCGGCCGAGCCGGCGGCGGGTGGCGGCGAGGACCTCCGGGCCGAGCGGGCTGCCGTGGGCCGTCGGCGACCCGGCGACGCCGGGTGCGCCGTAACCGATGACCGTCCGCACGGCGATGAGGCTGGGCCGGGGATCGAGCCGGGCCGCGCCGATCGCGCGGTCGATCGCGGCGACGTCGTTGCCGTCGGCGACCGCCGCGGTGTGCCAGCCGTAGGCGGCGAAGCGTGCCTGCACGTCGTCGCGGCAGGACTGGGAGGCCGGGCCGTCGATCGTCACGTCGTTGTCGTCGTAGAGCACCACGAGCCGGCCCAGGCCGAGGTGGCCGGCGAGCGACGCCGCCTCGTGGCTGATCCCCTCCATCAGGCAACCGTCGCCGACGATGACGTACGTGTGGTGGTCCACCGCGGCCGGGAAGCGCGCGTGCAGCATGCGTTCGGCCAGGGCCATGCCCACCGCGTTGGCGAACCCCTGGCCCAGCGGTCCGGTCGTGGTCTCCACGCCCACGGTGTGCCCGAACTCGGGGTGCCCGGGCGTGGCCGAGCCCAGCTGCCGGAACGCGCGCAGCTGCGCCATCGGCAGGTCGTAGCCGAACAGGTGCAGCATGGCGTACAGCAGCGCGGAGCCGTGTCCGGCCGAGAGCACGAAGCGGTCCCGGTCCGGCCAGTCGGGGTGGCCGGGATCGTGGCGCAGGTGGCGCGACCACAGGGTCCACGCCATCGCCGCGCATCCCATGGGCATGCCCGGGTGACCGGACCGGGCCGCCTCGACCATGTCGGCGCTCAACAGCCGGATCGTGTCGACCGCCAGGGTGTCCAGATCCAGATCGGTGTTTCCCCGGAGTGTCATGCCCGGACCTCGTCCGGCTGCCCGGCGGCGGTGCGCAGTTCGGCCACGGCGGCCGCCCGCCCGGCCGGGTGGCGCGACAGCCAGCTGCCGGAGATGAACACGTCGGCCCCGGCGGAGGCCGCGCGCCGGATCGTGACGTCGGTGATGCCGCCGTCGACCTCCAGCTCGATCGGGCCGCCGTGCCGGTCGATGAGGGCGCGCACCGCCGCGATCTTGGGTTCCATCGCGGGCAGGTAGCGCTGCCCGCCGAAGCCCGGGTTCACCGTCATGACCAGGACGAGGTCGGTCTCGTCGAGGACGTGCGCGATGGTGTCGGCCGGGGTGTGCGGGTTGAGCGCCACACCGGCGCGCGCACCCAGGCGCCGGATGCCGGCGAGCGTCCGGTGCAGGTGGCGGGCGGCCTCGGCATGGACGATCACCAGGTCGCAGCCGGCGCGGACGAAGTGCGGCGCCGCCTCGTCGGGTGCTTCCACCATGAGGTGGGCCTCGAACGGCACGCCGGCCTCGCGCCGGCACGCCGCCACCACGTCCGGCCCGACGGTGATGGCCGGCACGAACCGCCCGTCCATCACGTCCCACTGCACCCGGTCGGCGCCGGCTGCGGCCAGCGCCCGGCACTCCTCGCCGAGCCGGGACTGGTCGGCGGCGAGCATCGAGGGCACGATCACGGGCCCGGAAGCCGCGTTCATGAGCGACCCCGCCGTTCCATGAGGCGCAGGATCATCGGGGTGAAGATCAGTTGCATCGCGAGCTCCATCTTGCCGCCGGGCGCGACGATGACGTTCGGCCGGGACATGAACGAGTCGTGCAGCATCGACAGCAGGTACGGGAAGTCGATGCCGCGCGGGTCGGCGAAGCGGATGACCACGAAGCTCTCGTCGGCGCTCGGGATGAACCGGGCGATGAACGGGTTGGAGGTGTCCACCGTGGGCACTCGCTGGAAGTTGATGTGGGTCCGGGAGAACTGCGGGCAGATGTAATGCACGTAGTCCGGCATGCGGCGCAGGATGGTGTCCATGACGGCCTCGCCCGAGTAGCCGCGCTGGGTGCGGTCGCGGTGCAGCTTCTGGATCCACTCGAGGTTGATGGTCGGCACCACACCGATGCGCAGGTCGGCGTGCTGGGCGACGTCGACGTCGGAGTCCGCGAACGCGCCGTGCAGCCCTTCGTACAGCAGCAGGTCCGTGCCGGCCGGGATGTCCTCCCACGCGGTGAACGTGCCCGGTGCCTGCCCGAAGGGGCCGGCCTCCTCCTCGTCGTGCAGGTACCGCCGGATCTTGCCGGTGCCGGTGCGGCCGTACCCGGCGAACAGCGCCGCCAGCTCCGGCAGCAGGTTCGCGTCCGGCCCGAAATGGCAGAAGTGATGGTTGCCGGATGCGGCGGCGTCGGCCATCGCCTGCTGCATCTGCGCGCGGTCGTGGCGGTGGAACGAGTCGCCCTCGACGACCGCCGCCGTCAGCCCCTCGCGGCGGAAGATGTGCTGGAACGTCCGGGTCACCGACGTGGTGCCGGCGCCCGACGACCCGGTAATGGCCACGACGGGGTACGCGGTCGACATCAGCGCCCGGCCCGGAACATGGACCGGACGTTGAACAGCGATCCGTCGAAGCTGCGATCGTCCGGTTCCCGGTGGTAGCGCTCGATGCGTTCGACCTCGGCCCGGGAGCCGAACACCAGCGGCGCGCGCTGGTGGAGCCCGGTGGGGGCGAGCTCCATCACCCGTTCCCGGCCGGTGCTGGCGAGCCCGCCGGCCTGCTCGACGAGGAACGCGATCGGGTTGCACTCGTACATGAGCCGCAGCCGGCCGGGCCGGTCGGCGTTGCGGGTGTCGGCCGGGTAGAGGAACACCCCGCCGCGGGTCAGGATGCGATACGCGTCGGCGACCAGCGACGCGACCCAACGCATGTTGCAGTCCTGGCCGCGTGGCCCGGTCCGGCCGGCCAGGCATTCGGCGATGTACCGCCGCACAGGGTCCTCCCAGAAGCGCTCGTTCGAGGCGTTGATGGCGAACTCGTGGGTCTGCTCCGGTATCCGCATCCGCGGGTGCGTGAGCACGAAGGCGCCGACGTCGCGGTCGAGGGTGAAGCCGTCCACGCCGTCCCCGGTCGTGAGCACGAGCATGGTGGCCGGCCCGTACAGGGCGAACCCCGCGCAGACCTGGGTCACGCCGGGCTGCAGGAAGTCGTCGAGCCGGGGCTCCTCGCCCGGTCGCGGGGCGCGCAGTACTGAGAAGATGGTGCCGACCGTGATGTTGACGTCGATGTTGCTCGATCCATCGAGCGGGTCGAACAGCAGCAGGTACTTGCCCCGCCGGTACGGCGCGGGAACCGGCAGGATGTCGGGCATCTCCTCGGACGCCAGCGCGGCCAGGTGCCCTCCCCACAGGGTCTCGGCCACCATCACCTCGTTGCTGGCGAGGTCGAGGCGCTGCTGCACCTCGCCGTGCACGTTCTCGCCGCCGGCGGCGCCGTGCAGGCCCGCGAGCCCGCCCCGGTTGACCTGGTTGGCGATGATCTTCACGGCGGTGGCGATCGCGTTGAGCAGCCCGGAGAAGTCGCCCGTCGAGTCGGGGTGGCGGTGCTCCTGCTCGATCGTGTGCCGGGTCAGCGTGATGCGCCCGGGCCGTGGCGGCTGCGTGCCGGCCGTCACGGACGCACCGCCGGCGACGGCTCGGGCGTGTACCGGTGCGCGGCGGCCGCCCGGGCGCAGTTGGCCGCCAGGGCCGCCTGCGCGGCGGCGGTGGCGTCGGGATCGCCGCGCCAGGTGGCCAGGGCGTCGTCCACGAGGGCCCGGCCGAACGAGAAGGTCAGCCGCCACGGCGCGGCCTCCTCGGCGGCGAGCTCGTTGATCGCCCGAAGGTTGGCACAGGCCTGGTCGTTGCGCTGCCCGCCGGACAGGAAGGCGATTGCCGGCACGGCCGGCGGGACGTGCGCGCGCAGGGTCTTCAATGTGCGCCGGGCGACCTCGGCCGCCAGGACCGGTGCCTCGGATTGGGTTCCCGGGACAACCATGTTCGGCTTGAGCACGATGGCCCGCGCGTCCACGCCCATCAGGTCGAGCTCGGCGAACACCTGGGCCAGCACGTTGGCCGTGGCCCGTTCGCACACCGAGATGTGGTGGTCGCCGTCCATGACCACCTCGGGCTCGACGACGGGCACCAGTCCGGCCTCCTGGCACAGCGCTGCGTACCGGGCCAGACCGTGGGCGTTCGCCCGTATCCCGCGCCGGCCGCTGTCCTTGGCCGACCGGCCGCCGGCGGTGGCGCAGACGCGGGCGTTGAAGACCGCGCGCCACTTCGCGAACGTGGCGCCCTGAGCGCGGAAGCGCTCGAGTCGATCGCGCAGCCCGTCCAGTCCCTCGGTGACGGTCACCCCGTCGGTGAAGGGGAGCGGGCTGACGCCGGTGTCCACCTTGATCCCCGGCTGGATGCCGCGCTCGCGGGCGGCGAACGGGAAGGGGGTGCCGTCCACAAGCGACTGACCGAGGGTCTCGTCGCAGAAGATGATCCCGGAGATCCACTGACCCAGGCCGGGCGTGGTCAGCAGCAGCGCCCGGTAGTCGCGCCGGTTGGCCGGGGTGGCGTCCACACCGGCGCGCACGAGCCGGCGCGACATCGTCGCGACGCTCTCGTCGGCGGCGAGGATACCGGTGCCCGGCGCAACCAGGCCGGCGACGGTTTCCAGGAGATCGGACACGAGCGGCTCCCAACGGTCCAGCCGCGTCGGCGGCATCGGGCGAGGCTGGGGAGACGCTAGGGCTAGGCCCAACCGGCGTGCTTCACCCGTGCGGGCGTAGGCCGGGGTGAGCTCGCGCCACCCGGAACGCCAACCGGCCGGCATGGCGCGGGTCGGTCAGGTGGGCCAGGAACAGCTCGGTGGTGGCGGTCGGGGCGGCGGAGGTGACCGCGTGCCACGGCCGCCGCAGCGGGATGCCCTGGGCCGGCAACTGGTGCAGGGCGCCGCTGTTCAGGAGCTGCTCGACCGCATCGGCGGAGACCAGCGTGACGCCCAGGCCCAGGACCGCCGACGACACGACCGCGCCGACCGAGCCGAGGGTCAGCAGCGGCGGCTGGATCTGCAGCGTCTGGTGCAACGCGAACGTCGCCTCCCGGGTGCCCGAGCCCGCCTCGCGCAGCAGCCAGGTCGCGGTGGCCAGGTCGGACTCCGGTCCCGGCGCCGCCACGACCACCAGCGAGTTGGCTCGGGTGGCCCGGGTGACCATGCCCGGCCCGGGGCGGCCGCCGATCACCACGTCCAGCCGGTGGTCGGACAGCAGCGCGAAGATCTGGTCGCGTACGCCGACGTCGAGCGTCAGCTCCACCTCGGGGTACCGCCGCCGGAACGAGGCGAGCAGGCCCGGGATGAGCGACTCGCCGGCCGTGGTGACGGCGCCGATGCGCAGCCGGCCGCGCTCCGCGGCCACGCCCCGCCGGGTCGCGGCCACGCCCTCGTCGACGAGCCCGAGGATGCGCCGGGCGTAGCCGGCGAGCACCTCGCCCGACTCGGTCAGCCGCAGGCCGCGCCCGTCACGTTCGAACAGCACGACACCCACCTCGCGCCGCAACGCCGCCAGCGAGGCGGACACCGCCGACTCGGTGACCGACAGCCGTTGGGCGGCGGCCCGGGCCGAGCCGGAGTCCACCACGGCCAGAAAGGTTCGCAACCGCACGGGCGTCATGCCGCATGAGGATATCCGTCGCATCAGGATAGACAAGGAAATCCTCAAGTGACCGCGGCAAAAGCTCGCTGGACGGATTGAGTATCGGCCCGGCACGCTCGAGCCCATGACGAGTGAGGAACGATGGAACCCGGGGGTCCACAGCTACGCGAGCATGGGCTACTACAACGCCGACTACGTTCCCCGGGACACCGACGTGCTCGCCGTGTTCCGGGTGACCCCGCAGCCCGGGGTGGACCCGGTCGAGGCGGCGGCGGCCGTCGCCGGCGAGTCCTCGACCGCGACCTGGACCGTGGTGTGGACCGACCGGCTCACCGCGAACACCCACTACCAGGCCAAGGCGTACCGGGTCGATCCGGTGCCCGGCCGCGACGGCGAGTACCTCGTGCACATCGCCTACGACCTGGACCTGTTCGAGGAGGGGTCGATCGCCAACCTGACCTCGTCCATCATCGGCAACGTGTTCGGCTTCAAGCCGCTCAAGGCGCTCCGGCTGGAGGACATGCGGATTCCGGTGGCGTACGTGAAGACGTTCCAGGGGCCGGCGCACGGCATCGTGATGGAGCGGGAGATGCTCAACAAGTACGGCCGTCCGCTGCTGGGCGCCACCATCAAGCCGAAGCTGGGGCTGTCCGCCCGCAACTACGGCCGGGTGGTCTACGAGGCGTGCCGCGGCGGGCTCGACTTCACCAAGGACGACGAGAACATCAACTCGCAGCCGTTCATGCGCTGGCGCGACCGCTTCCTGTACTGCATGGAAGGCGTGAACCGGGCGCTGGCGGAGACCGGTGAGATCAAGGGCCACTACCTGAACGTGACCGCGGCGACCGTCGAGGACATGTACGAGCGGGCCGAGTTCGCCAAGGACCTGGGCAGCGTCGTCGTCATGATCGACCTTACCGTCGGATACACGGCCATGCAGTCGATGGCCGCCTGGGCCCGCCGCAACGGGGTGCTGCTGCACCTGCACCGGGCCGGCCACTCCACGTACACGCGGCAGAAGACCCACGGCGTGAGCTTCCGGGTCATCGCGAAGTGGAGCCGGCTGATCGGGGTCGACCACATCCACGCCGGAACCGTGGTGGGCAAGCTGGAGGGCGACCCGGCGACCACCCGCGGCTTCTACGACACGCTGCGCCTCGACCACATCCCGGTCAACCCCGCCCACGGCATCTACGTCGAGCAGGACTGGGCCAGCATGCCCGCGGTGATGCCGGTCGCCTCCGGCGGCATCCACGCGGGACAGATGCACCAGCTCGTCGACCTGCTCGGCGAGGACGTCGTCCTGCAGTTCGGGGGCGGCACGATCGGTCATCCGATGGGCATCGCGGCCGGCGCCGAGGCGAACCGGGTGGCGCTGGAGGCGATCATCAAGGCTCGCAACGAGGGACACGACCTGCTCCGGGAAGGTCCGGCCATCCTGCGCGCCGCGGCCCGCAGTTGCCGTGCGCTCGACGCCGCGCTCGCCACCTGGGGCGACGTCACGTTCGACTATGCGTCGACCGATGCCCCGGACGCCGTCCCCACCGCAAGCCGCTAGGAGCCGACCCATGTACCTGCGCCACGGAACCTTCTCGTACCTGCCCGAGCTGACCGAAGACGAGGTGGCCGCGCAGATCCGCTACGCGCTCGGCAACGGGTGGCCGGTCTCGATCGAGTACACCGACGACCCGCACCCGCGCAACGTGTACTGGGAGCTGTGGGGCCTGCCCATGTTCGACCTCGCCGAGCCGGATGCGGTACTGCGCGAGATCCTGGACTGCCGCGCCGCTTTTCCGCAGTACTACGTGCGGGTGCTGGCCTACGACGCGCGGCTCGGCCGGCAGACCACCGCGCTGAGCTTCCTCGTGCAGCGCCCCTCCCGGGAGCCGGGCTTCCGGCTGGCGCGCACCGAGGCGCACGACCGGGTGCAGCGCTATGCCGTGCAGCCCTACGCGACGCAGGCCCCGCCGGGGGCCCGGTACGAGGCGCCGTGACCGGGGGCTTCGCGATGCGGCCGGCCGAGCCGGCGGTCGAGGAGGTGCTGGACGCCGCGGCGCTGGTCGACCTCAACGCCGACGAGACGAGCCTGCGCGCGCGAGCGGTGCTGGCCGAGTTCGACCGCGACATGGTGGGGCTGGCCGGGGTGAAGCGGCGCCTCGCGGAGATCGCGGCCCTGCTCGTCGTGCGCCGGGCCCGGGCCCGCTTCGGCCTGTCGGACCGCAAGCCGTCGCTGCACATGAGCTTCACCGGGGGCCCGGGCACCGGCAAGACGACCGTTGCCCTGCGGATGGCCGAGATGCTGCACGCACTGGGCTATCTGCGTACCCAGCGGGTGGTCGTGGTGACCCGGGACGACCTCGTCGGGCAGTTCATCGGACACACCGCGCCGAAGACGAAGGAGGCCATCGCCCGGGCCGCCGGGGGAGTGCTGTTCATCGACGAGGCGTACTACCTGCACCGTCCGGAGAACGAGCGGGACTACGGGCAGGAGGCGGTCGAGATCCTGCTCCAGGAGATGGAGTCCGAGCGCGGTTCGCTCGCGGTCATCTTCGCCGGCTACGCCGACCGGATGGAAGCCTTCCTGTCGTCCAACCCGGGTCTCAGCTCGCGGGTGGCGCATCACATCCACTTCGACGACTACACCCACGACGAGCTCGTCCGGATCGGCGAGCTGATGCTGGCCCGCGACGACTACCGGTTCGACCCGGATGCGCGACCGGCGTTCCGGTCCTATGTGGAGCTTCGAACGGCGATGCCGCGCTTCGCCAACGCCCGCAGCATCCGCAATGCGCTGGAGCGGTGCCGGCTGCGGCAGGCGACCCGGCTCGCCGCCGCGCCCGGGCCGGTCAGCCGGGCGGACCTGATCACCCTGACGGAGGCGGACGTGCGCGGCAGCAGCGTGTTCGCCCGGGGGAGCTGACCCGTGGCAGGTGGCGCAAGGCCGGCCCGGACGGCTATGTACCGGACAGCGACCGCATCTCGGCCAGCACGGCCGCCGCCTCGTGCGCCGTGCATGAGGCGTCGATCGTCCAGACGACGGCCGCCCGGTGGTGGGCGCGGGTCGCCCGGACGACGGCGGTACCGCCACTGGGCAAGGTGATCCGCCGGGTCATCAGGTGGCAGGCCGCCACCAGCTCCGCGGCCAGGGCCGGCAGCCGTGACCGGTCGTCCGTGGACAGCAGCACGGGCCGGCCGTCCGAGAGGGTCAGCCTGAGCCGGGCACCGGTCCAGCGGTCCACCGACCGGATGTCCGGCCAGCCGAGCCTGCGCCAGTCCGTCCCCGGTGAGCACCCGTAGTACAGCGCCCGGTCGGTCGCCACGTAACAGGCCCCGAACGGCGACATTTCGTGCAGCAGCACCCGTTCCCCGGCCTCGAGGCCGGGCTGCGGGCGGCGGCGCCTGCCGAGCAGCCGGCGGATCGGCTGTACGATCAACTGTCCGAGCATCAATGGCCTCCTCCGATCGGGTCATCGTCCGGCGGAGCGAGCGGTGCCGGCTTCACCCACCCGGGTGGGTCGGCGCCTGAGCCGGACCACCCGCATCCGGGGAAGGGGAAGCATGAGCCGGCCGTCGATTGCGCAGACCGACGAGCAGATCGGTTTCCACTGGCTCACCGAGGACGCGCGGCCCATCGGCCTCGCGGACCTGGTGCAGACCGATCCCGAGCCCGAGCGGCTGCTGCCGACCCACCTGGCCGCGCTCGACGACGCGTTGATCGACGCGGCCGGCCGGTTCGGGCGGTTGCTCGGCGGCGGCGAGGCGGCCATCACCGAGACCCAGCGGCTCGATCTGCGCGAGCTGCACCGGGTGCTCGACCGGCTGTGCCACGAGTACGCCGCGGCGCTCGCCGTGGTCGACACCGAGGCCGAGCTGCGCGCGGGCCTCATCGTCGGGACGGCCCAGCTGATCGCGATCCGGGCCCGGATGGCCCTCGGGGTGTCGGGACCCACGCCGCTGGCCGGCACCCTCACCGATCCGGGCCTCGGCGTGGTGTCCGGGCACGGCCGGCTCGTGATCGCGGACGACGGCGCGCTCTGGCGCGGCGCGCGCTGGGTCGTCCAGTCCGAGCACGGCGCGCGCTATCCGCTGACGCTGTCGATGCTGCTGTACGACAGCTCCGGCGTGAACAAGGACGCGGCGCTGGACGAGCACCGGGCGGCCCTGCGCCGGGTCGCCGCCGCAGCCGCCGACCCCGGCGCCGATCCGTTCGCCGCCGCCGGATCGGTCGAGTGGCTGCTGTACGACTGGCTGATGGCGCACCGGGAGTCCGGGTCGAGCGGCGCCATCGAACTGCGCGGCAACCGGCTCGAGGATGCCCGGCTGATGGTGGCGGCCGCGGACGCGCTCGTGCGCGCGCGAACCCGCCTGGATGCGACACTCCTCGACGTGCCCACCCGCCGCCGCCACTGACTCCGCCCGGTCACCGGCTCGT
>NZ_JBEXCY010000202.1:0-21102 GCF_040605515.1 Dactylosporangium sp. NPDC005572
CGCACGTCCACAAAGGACAGCTCGGCGGTGTCCGAGCAGCGCCAGCCCATCTTGTCCAACCTCCGGGTGACGCCGAAGCCTTCGGCTACCAGCAGGGCGAAGCCGCCCGGCGTCTGCACGGCGGTCGTGGCGAAGTCGGCCCGGGCGCCGCTGGTGATGTACGTCTTGGCGCCGTTGACGACGTAGTGGTCGCCGTCCCGCTTCGCCGTCGTGCGGATGCCGGCCACGTCGGAGCCGCCGTCCGGCTCGGTGATCGCCAGGCAGCCGATCCTCTCGCCGGCCAGGGTGGGCGTCACGTACCGCTCGATCAGCTCGCGATCGCCGTGGGCGACGATGTGCGGCAGCGCGATGCCGTGCGTGAACAGGGCCGCGACCAGGCCCGACGAGCCGCCGGCCTGAATCAGCTCCTCGGTGACCACGACGGTGTCGAGCAGGTCGCCGCCCGAGCCGCCGACCTCCTCGGGGAAGCCGATGCCGAGCAGGCCCAGCTCGGCGGCCGTGCGGTGCAGCGCGCGGGGCACCTCGCCGGCGTCCTCCCACGCGTTGAGGTGCGGGAGCACCTCGCGGGTGACGAACGCGCGGGTGAGCTCGCGCAGCCGCCGCCGCTCCTCGGTCTCAAATGCATCGATCACGGGAGGTCGACCACCCTGGATCGCAGCCACTCGCCGAGCGCCTTGCCCTGCGGATCGAAGCGGGTGCTGGCCGCGACGCCCTGGCCGAGGATCCCCCGGATCACGAAGTTCACCGCGCGCAGGTTGGGCAGCTCGTACCGCTCGACCGCCAGGTCGCGCGTCTCCGGCAGCAGCTCGCGCAGCTCGTCGGTGCCGAAGCCGCGCAGCCACTCCCACCCGTCCGCATCGCGCGCCCACACGCCGAGGTTGGCGTCGCCGCCCTTGTCGCCCGACCGTGCGCCGAACCGCGTCCCGAACGGCGCTCTGGTCGTCGACGGGCCCCGTGCGCCCGTGGGCGCCTGCCGGGTGACAGTCTCGGCGGTCTCCGGTGGCGGCGGAATCCGCCGGCGCGCCCCGTCGGGCAGGACCGCGACGTGTCCGACGGCCTCCTGAGGGACCAGATGGTGGGAGAAGACCCCGAAAGGCGTGGCGTCGCCGGGCGGAGCGGTCAACGTCAGGCCCGGATAGGACGCCAGTGCCAGCTCCACCGCGGCCTGGGAGAACGCGCGTCCGGCCCGTCGCTGATCCGGGCTTTTCAGGTGTACCGCCAGCAGAGCGCTCGCCGCCTGCTCCTCCGCGGCGTCGGGGTGGTCGGTGCGCGCGAGGACGAACTCCAGCCCGTCGGCGCCGATCGCGTCCTCGAGCTGGGCGCGGACCAGCGCGGCCTTCTCCTCGATCTGGAGGCCGCAGAGCACGAACGTCATGGTGTTGCGGAAGCCGCCGAGCCGGTTCGCGCCGACCTTCAGCGTGGGCGGCGGCGGACTGCCCATGACGCCGTCGACGAGCACCCGGTCGGGGCCCTCCTGGCTGAGCCGGATGGTGTCGAAGTGCGCGACGACGTCCGGCCCGAGGTACTGCGGCGCGCCGATCTCGTAGAGCAGCTGGGCGGTGACGGTCTCGACGGTGACCGCGCCGCCGGTGCCGGGGTGCTTGGTGATCACCGCGCTGCCGTCGCGCCGCACCTCGGCGAGCGGGAAGCCGGGGCGGCGGGCGCCGTCGGGCAGCTCGGTGAAGAAGGCGAAGTTGCCGCCCGTCGCCTGCGCGCCGCACTCCAGGATGTGGCCGGCGACGGTGGCGCCGGCGAGGGCGTCGAGGTCGTCGCGCGTCCAGCCGTAGTGGGCGATGGCCGGCCCGACGACGAGGCTGGCGTCGGTGACGCGGCCGGTGATCACGACGTCGGCGCCCGCCGCGAGGCACTCGGCGATGCCGAACGCGCCCAGGTAGGCGTTCGCGGTCAGCGCCGTCGGGTCCTCGACGCGGTCTCCGGTGACGTGGGCGACCTTGACGTGGGCGACCTTGACGTCGCCGAGCTTCTCGATCGCCGCGGCGAGGCCCGCCGGGTTGAGGCCGCCGGCGTTGGTGACGATCCTGGTGCCCTTGGCGAGGGCCGTCTCGAGGATGCCCTCCAGCTGGCGGAGGAAGGTCTTCGCGTAGCCGGTCGAGGGGTCCTTCATCAGGTCGCGGCCGAGGATGAGCATGGTCAGCTCGGCCAGGTAGTCGCCGGTGAGGACGTCGAGGTCGCCGCCGTCGAGCATCTCCTGCCAGGCGGAGGCGCGGTCGCCGTAGAAGCCGGAGGCGTTGCCGATCCTGATCATCGCTTCGGCTCCCGCTTCGCTCCCGGGGGACCGGCGAACGCCTGCGCGACCGTCGTCCACTCGCGGGCCTCGTCGCCGGTGACCTGGAGGGCGAGGTCGGCCGGGTGACGGCGCTGGGTGACCAGCAGGCAGAAGTCGAGCACGGGGCCGGCGACGCGGTTCGGCGCGTCCTCGGGGCCGAACGTCCACAGGTCGCCGCCGGTGGTCGACAGCTCGACGCGGAACGGCTGCCTCGGCTCGGCGCGGCCGTGCATGACGAAGCTGTGGGCGATCGTGCGGTACCCCAGGAAGACGACGTGCCGCAGCCGGTCCGTGGGTCGCAGGTGCTCCTCGGCGCCGATCGTCTCCGCGATGTCCCGGCCGTGCGCCCAGGTCTCCATCATGCGGCCGGTGGCGCTGGACAGGGGCGACATCGCGACGCCGAACCAGGGCAGCTTCTCCTTTTCTGGGACGTTGCTCAGCGCCTTGACGAGCGCTGCCCGGCCGGCCCGCCACTTCGCGAGGAGCTCGGCCGGCGGGGCGACGCCTTCCGCGGCCGTCTGGTCCACCAGGCGGTAGGGGTCATCGACCTCGCTCAGTTTCGCGATGAACCCCGCCGGGTCGGTGGCCGCGAGCGCGGCGACCGAGTCGGTCCAGTGCAGGTGCGCGATCTGGTGGGCGACCGTCCAGCCCGGCGCCGGGGTCGGGCGGCTCCAGTCCTCGACGGGCAGCGCGCTGACCAGGCGGTCGAGCGCGGCCGACTCCGCTTCCAGGTCGGCGAGCACTTCAGGCAGCGTTGCCATCGGCGGTGTCCCCTTACAGGTGGGTTGCTAGCTGCTGCTTCCAGGTGGCGAGGAGCTGGTTGCGCCGTGGGGTGTCGTCGGTGAGCAGGTTGGCGACACCGAGTCCGCGGAGGAGATCGAGGGTCGCCTGTACCGCCTCGCGGACTCCCGGCTTCGACTCGTCGGCCTGGAGGACCTCGACGGTGAGGCGGTGCATCTCGCGACCGACGCGGGCTTCCAGTGGTACCAGTGCCTCGCGCAACTCCGGGTCGGTGCGCGCGGCGACCCAGAGCTCCAGCGCCGCGACGAACAGCGGCCCGGTGAACGCGGCGGCGAGCAGGTCGATGACCTGGTCGACCCGTTCGGTCCGGGTGAGGCCGGCGGCGAGGTTGGCGGACTCGGCCCGGATCTCCTCCGCGCGCCGCTCGGCGAGGTGCTGCACGGCGGCGAGCACGAGGGCCGCGCGGGTGGGGTAGTGGTGCAGCTGGGCGCCGCGGGAGACACCGGCCCGCTCGGCGATGACGGTGGTGGTGGCGCCGGACCAGCCGTACCGGTACAGGCACTCGACGGTCGCCTCCAGCAGCCGCTGCTGGGTGGCCCGGCTGCGATCCTGCTGCGGCTCCCGCACGGCGGTGGTGACACCGGGCTGCGCACGCTTGGCGGCGGCCCCGCGGATGCGGTGCTCCTCCGGTCCGCGCGTCGTCTCGCTCACCTGCGGCTCCGCTCCGATCTGCCCCCGTCGTCACTTCGCCCAGCTTGCGCCCTGTTGAAACAAACAGTCAAGACTGATTTTTTTCTGGGCGGGCTGAGCCGTCCTTGTTCAGGAACAGCTCAGGGGGTGTCGTGCGGGGTCGTTCCAGCGGGTGCTTCCGACGGCTCGGGTTCTTCCGGAGGGTCTACGGAGGGCGCGGGTCAGACTCGGGCGCGGCGGGCCAGGCGCTCGGGGTCCATGATGATCACGCTCTTGCCGTCGAGGCGGAGCCAGCCGCGGGACGCGAAGTCGGCGAGGGCCTTGTTGACCGTCTCGCGCGAGGCGCCGACGAGCTGGGCCATCTCCTCCTGGGTCAGGTCGTGGTTGACCCGCAGCACACCGCCGTCGCGGGTGCCGAACCGGCCGGCCATCTGCAGCAGCGTCTTCGCCACGCGTCCGGGGACGTCGGTGAAGATCAGGTCGGCCAGCGAGTCGTTGGTGCGGCGCAGCCGGCGGGCCAGCACGCGCAGCAGCTGCTCGGCGATCTCCGGCCGGTTGGTCAGCCAGGGACGCAGGGCCTGCTTGCGCAGCCGGGCCAGGCGCGTGTCGAGCACGGCGGTGGCCGTGGCCGTGCGCGGACCCGGGTCGAACAGCGACAGCTCGCCGACCATGTCACTGGGCCCCATCACGGCGATGAGATTCTGCCGCCCGTCGGCGGCGCGGCGACCGACCTTGATCTTGCCGGACAGCACGATGTACAGGCTGTCACCGGGCTCGCCCTCACTGAAGACGATCTCGCCCTTGCGCAGGTCGATCGTTTCCATCTCTTTGGCGAGGGATTCCGCAGCCTCGGGCTCGACCCCTTGGAAGATGCCGCTCCGTGCCAGTACCTCGTCCATCGCGTCCACCTCGAATCGTCGGCGCTCCACCCGCTCTTGAGCGATCGCGCGAACGCCAGTTTATGCACATGAAGCCGTCCGATGAGCGTCGGGCGGGATGCTGACAGTACCGGGCGACCTGCGCAACCCCTGTTCTGGATTCGGCTCGGTGCGGGGTCGCGAAGGTGCGATATGTTGCCCGGGGCACGGTGATGGCGACCGGCGTATGGGGTGGAGAGATCGCATGACGGTATACGGCGGCCCGTCGCGCTGGCCGGACGAACCGGCCGACGACGACCGGACCGGCTCGAGCACCCCGTCACCGGACCAACCGGCCCGGGGCGCCCAGGGTTACAACAGGCCCTCTTCCTATTCTCCTCCTCCTCCACCACCGGCCGAGGCGACCGGCGCGTTCGGCGCTCAGCCGCCAGGCCCACCGCCGGGCGGCGCCTCCTCGGGCCGGGCCCGGGTGGGCGGCACGAGCGCGTTCGGCAGCGTCCAGCGCGACCCGACTGGCTCCTTCGGCGGCCCCCGCGAGGCCACCGGCTCGGTCTACGGCGGCGCATCCGTTCCGCCGGCCCCACCTTCCGCCGGCCCGGCCTTCGACGGCCCGCCCTCGGGCGGCCGGACGTTCGGCGGCCCGGCTTCGGGTCCCGCTTTCGGCGGCGAGCCGCCGGTCGGCGGGCCGGGCTCCCCCAGAGGGGCCTTCGGCGCGGAGCCGCCAGTTGGCGGGCGCGGCGGCTTCGGTCCGGATGCGGCTGCCGGCGGTCCGGCCTTCGGCGGCGAGCCGCCGGTCGGCGGGCCGGGCTCCCCCCGAGGCGCCTTCGGCGCGCAGCCGCCGGCTGGCGGGCGCGGCGGCTTTGGTCCGGATGCGGCCGCCGGTGGACCGGCCTACGGCGGTGGCTTCGGTGCTGAGCCGCCGGTTGGCGGGCCCGGCACCGGTCGCGGCGGCTTCGAGCCGACCGGCCCCGCCTACGGCCGCGGCGACTCGACCGGGCCCATGTTCGGCCCGGGAGACTCGACCGGCCCGGTGTACGGCCGGGGCGACTCCACCGGCCCCCTCTACGGGCGCGATTCCTCCGCCTTCGGGCAGCGCGGCAATGAGGCGTCCGGACCGCTGTACGGCGGCTCCCGCGACCCCATCCCCGGCCTGGCGCGGCCCGAGGACCTGTACGCGGCCCAGGCGTACCAGCCCGAGGAGCGCGCCGGCCGGCGCAAGCTCCCCCTCCCCGGTGAGGCCCCGCCCGAGGGCCGCGGCGGTCGACGCCGCACCGCGATCCTGCTCGGCGTGGTCGCCGTCCTCGTGGTGGGCGCCGGCACGGCCGGTGCGGCGACCCTGCTCGGCGGCAACGACGATCCGAAGCCGTCCAGCAGTGCGACGTCCGGCCAGCCGCAGGCGGCCGGCGGTACCTCCGGCTCGCCGAACGGATCGCCGGCCGCGGCGGGCGTGCCCGGGCCGGCCGAGGGCATCTCGATGACCGCCACCGGCGACATCGTCATGGGCATGGCGCCCAACGGCCTGCCGCCCGACGGCGGCAAGGGCTTCTTCGAACCGGTCAAGGAGTTCCTGGTCGCCGACTTCCAGATGGGCAACCTGGAGCAGACGCTGACCGACGACACCGGGGTCGGGAAGTGCTCGGCCGAGTCCGCCGGCAAGACCTGTTTCGCCTTCCGGACCCCGCCGTCGTACGTGAACAACCTCAAGGACGCCGGGTTCATGATGATGACGATGGCGAACAACCACGCCTACGACTTCGGCGAACAGGGGTACAAGAACTCCCAGAAGGCCCTCGACGGTGCCGGCATCAAATACACCGGCTGGCCGGGCATGATCTCGGTCGCCGAGGTCAAGGGCGTCAAGATCGCCGTGGTCGGCTTCGCGTCGTACAGGTGGTCGAACCTGTGCAGCGACCTCGACGGTGCGAGCAAGATCATCAAGGAGGCGGCCGGGCAGGCCGACCTGGTCGTCGTCCAGGTGCACCAGGGCGCCGAGGGCTCCGACAAGACCCGCACCAAGCCCGGCACGGAGTACTTCCTCGGCGAGAACCGCTGCGACACGATCGCGTTCGCCCACACGGTCATCGACGCCGGCGCCGACCTGGTCGTCGGCCACGGCCCGCACGTCATGCGGGCGATGGAGTTCTACAAGGGTCGCCTGATCGCCTACAGCCTGGGCAACTTCGCCGGCTACCGGGCCCTGAGCTACAACGGCGTGGTCGGCGTCGGCGGCGTGCTGAAGGTCCAGCTCGCGGGCGACGGCACCTGGAAGAGCGGCTCGCTCACCGCGACCTACATGGTCGCGCCCGGCCTGCCCAAGCCCGACCCGAAGAAGCAGGCCATCCCTATGGTCTCGAACCTCACGAAGCAGGACTTCCCGACCACCGGGCCGAAGATCGCGACGGACGGCACGATCACGCCGCCGGCCGGCGGTTAGCGAGAGGGCGGGTCGCTCGATCGGGCCCGCCGACACGCCGACGTATTGTCGGTGCGTGACCGAGACTGCGCTGGGACTGAAGCGGCGCGCGCGCCGGATGGGGCGCGCGCTCGCGGCGATCCACCCCGACGCGCACTGCGAGCTCGACTTCACCACGCCGCTCGAGCTCGCCGTCGCGACGATCCTCTCGGCCCAGTGCACGGATGAGCGGGTCAACCAGGTGACGCCGAAGCTGTTCGCCCGCTATCCGGACGCGGCCGCGTACGCCGGCGCCGACCGGATGGAGATGGAAGAGCTCATCCGGCCCACCGGCTTCTTCCGGAACAAGACCGACTCACTGATCAAGCTGGGTCAGGCCCTCATCGAACGGCACGACGGGGAGATACCGGGGACGCTCACCGACCTCGTCGCGCTGCCGGGCATCGGGCGCAAGACCGCCAATGTCATCCTCGGCAACGCGTTCGACGTGCCGGGCATCACCGTCGACACCCACTTCCAGCGGCTGACCCAGCGGTGGGCGTGGACCACCGAGTCCGACCCGGTGAAGATCGAGTTCGCCATCGCCGCGCTCATCGAGCCCCGCGACTGGACGATGCTCTCCCACCGCGTGATCTTCCACGGCCGGCGCGTGTGCCACGCCCGCAAACCCGCCTGCGGGGCCTGCACGCTGCGGAAGGACTGCCCGTCGTACGGCATCGGCCCGACCGACGTCGAAACGGCGATCCCCCTGCTCAAGGGCCCGCGCGCGCACGAGCTGGCCGAATTGGCGCTGGCTTCGTGACGCGTTTCTCCGGTGCGGCCACGGTACTGCTGGCAGCCGCGCTGTTCGCCCTGGCCGGCTGCACCGCGGGGATCGACTCGCCCGACCCGGCGCCGACCGCCGCGCCCACCGGCCCCCGCTGCATCGAGCCGCCCGCGTCGCCGGCCGCCTCGGCCGGGTCGCCGTCGTCCGGGCCGGCGCTGCCCGCGATGGCGCTCCAGTGCTTCGTGGGCGGCCGCTGGACGTCGGTCGCCGACCTCGGCGGCGCTCCCACGATCGTGAACCTGTGGGCGTCGTGGTGCGGGCCCTGCAAGACCGAGCTGCCGGTGATCCAGCGCGTCGCGACCGCCGGCGCCGGCAAGGTGCGGGTCGTCGGCATCGTCACCAAGGACCGCCACGAGTGGGCCCAGTCGGTGATCGAGCAGCTGAAACTGACCTTCCCGATGCTCGAGGACCCGGGCCAGCAGTTCGCCATCGCGGCCAGCCCGCTCGTCGACAAGGCCCTGGTCAACCTGCCGGTGACCCTTTTCATCACCGCCGACGGGCGGATCGCGCACGCGTACCAGGGGCCGGCCCTCGACGAGGCCGAGCTGCGCGCGCTCACCCAGCAGCACCTCGGCGTGGCGGTACCGTCATGATCAAAATCGCGAAGGGGGTCTTGTGACCGATCCCGAGCCGCCCGCGGACCTGCCCGGCTGGTTCGAGCCCCTGCTCACGCGGGTGCGCCACGCCGAGGCCGCCGAGTTCACGCGCCTGCCGACGCCCGACGGCGAGGGCCGCCGGCAGAGCGCCGTGCTCATCCTCTTCGGCGAGCAGCCCGAGTCCGGTCCGGACATCCTCGTCCTCCAGCGTGCCGCGACCATGCGCAACCACGCCGGGCAGCCGGCGTTCCCGGGCGGTGCGGTCGACCCCGGCGACGCCGACACGATCGCGTGCGCGCTGCGCGAGGCGGAGGAGGAGGTCGGGCTCGACCCGCGCACCGTCGAGGTCGTCGCGACCCTGCCCACGCTGTGGATTCCGGTGAGTAACTTCCTGGTCACTCCGGTGCTCGCGTGGTGGCGTACGCCACATCCGGTCGGCCCCGCCGACCCGGCCGAGGTGGCCCGGGTCGAGCGCCTGCCGATCCGCGACCTGGTCGACCCGGCGCACCGCCTGCGGCTGCGCCATCCCAGCGGTTGGATCGGTCCGGCGTTTCGGATACACGACATGTTGGTGTGGGGTTTTACCGCCGGCGTGCTGTCTACGCTGCTGGAACTCGGTGGTTGGGCGGTGGACTGGCCGATCGGCCGGGTTGAGGAACTGCCGACACCTGGTGCCGCACCCGTACCCTGAATGCGTGTTTGGCAGCGTGATCGATATCGTCCTCCTGCTCCTCGTGGTGATGTTCGCCATCAACGGCTACCGCCAGGGGTTCCTCGTTGGTCTGCTGTCATTCATCGGGTTCTTCGGCGGCGCCCTGCTCGGCCTGCAGCTGGGGCCGCTGATCGCCGACCAGTTCGATGACGACCCGGTCCGGGTCGTCATCTCGTTGTCCTGCGTGTTCGGCCTGGCCGTAGCCGGTCAGGCGCTGGCGAGCTTCGTGGGCAACCGCATGCGCAGCGCGATCGTTAACCGCAAGGCCCAGGCCGTCGACAACGCCGGCGGCGCCGTGGTGTCGGTCGTCGCGGTCCTGGCCGTGGTCTGGCTGGTCGCCACGCCGCTCAGCGCCTCGTCGCTGCCGTGGCTGGCCCGCGCGGTGAGCAACTCGCTCATCCTCAACGTCGTCGACGACGCGATGCCGGCCCAGGCCGACGCCCTGTCCGAGGCGCTGCGTGACACGGTCGACACGCGCGGTTTCCCGGACGTGTTCGACGGCCTCTCGCCGACCCGGGTCAAGGAGGTCTCCCCGCCCGACCCGAAGCTGGCCGGCTCGGAGGTCGTCAAGAACTCGAAGAAGTCGGTGGTGAAGGTCCTGGGCACCGCCCCGAGCTGCTCCCGCCGCATCGAGGGCTCAGGCTTCGTGTACGCCCCGCAGCGCGTGATGACCAACGCGCACGTGGTGGCCGGCACGAAGAGCGTGAGCGTCGAGGTCAACGGCTCCCAGAAGAAGGCGGTGGTGGTGGCCTACGACCCGGAGCGCGACCTGGCCGTCCTCTACGTCAAGGACCTGAACGCCCCGGTCATGCCCTTCGCCACGAAGAAGGCGGAGTCCAACGCCGACGCGATCGTGATCGGCTACCCGCTCGACGGCCCGTACGACGCCCAGTCGGCCCGCATCCGCGACCACCGCGACATCACCGGCCCCGACATCTACGAGGACGGCAAGGTCACCCGCGAGATCTACACGATCCGCGCCCTGGTCCGCAGCGGCAACTCGGGCGGCCCCCTGGTGGCCACGGACGGCCAGGTCCTGGGCATCATCTTCGCCGCCGCGGCGGACGACCCCCAGACGGGCTTCGCGGTGACGGCCGAGGAGGCCTCGGTGGTAGCCGAAGCAGGCAAAACCCACAACGAACCAACCAACACGGGCAAGTGCGCCTGACCCCACCAACCGCAGAACGCCGCGATGGGACCTCGCCGCGAGGCGCGGCCGGCGGCGCAGGGCGAGGTCAAACCGCACTGAAGGCGGCGGTCGAGCAGGCCTCGCGATAAGGACCGACGAGGTCGGCATGACCCGGAACCCACAGATCGACGATGCATCGGCGGGCGCATTGCACCCAGAAGGTCGCCCGCCGGTCGCCGGGTGCTCTTGATCTAGAAGGTCGCCCGCCGTCGATGCTGCCGACGGTGATGGAGCAGCACCCCGGCGGCCCCACCGACCATGATCAGAACGGTCGCCATCAGCCCGACCGCGACGCTGGACCCGAGCCGCCGCCCGTCCGCCACCGGCTCGGCGAGCACCACCGTCGTCTCCACCGCAGGCAGGGGCGCCGCCCCACCCTCCCGCGGCACGGCAGGCGCACTGGGCAACGGTCCACGCCCACCCGACGGCCCCGGCCGGGGCGGCACGGTCGCCAAGGGATTGGCGACGACCTCGGGCACCCGTTCTTTGAGGGCGGCGACCGGATCCACCTCTCCGAACCCGAACCGATCGTCCCGCCCCTCGGGCCCAAGATCCCGCGCGGTCTCGATCATCCGGTTGACGACGTTGGCCGCACTCATCTGCGGATACCGGGCCCGGATGAGCGAGGCAACCCCGGCAACCAGCGGCGCGGCAAAACTGGTGCCCTGCACCTGCCAGTACCCCCCACCCGGCCGGGCCCCGGTAAGGCTGTCCGCGGGTGCCGTCAACACGGTCTCCGGCCCGGTCAGCGACCCGGCCCACAACACGTCCTTGGTCGAGTTGACGGAAGCCTCCTGCGCCGCCCGATTGAGCCCCGCGACGGCAACGACTCCGGGCTCACGGGCCGGGTACCAGACCTGGTGCACGGACGGATCAGTGGCGATGTTCCCGGTGCAGGCGACGACCACGACATCGGCGGCAGCCGCGAACCGTAACGCCGCCGCAATCGCCTCACTCCGCAGAGCACCCCCGAGGGAGAGGTTGATGACCCCGGCCCCGTGCTCGACCGCCCACCGAATCCCCGCGGCGACAACCTCGGGATCGTCGTACTTGTTCTGCTGGTCAAGCACCCGCACCGGCAGAATCTTCGCCCCGGGCGCAATCCCGACAACCCCGGCACTGTCGGAGTCGCTCCCGGCAATCAACCCGGCAACGGTGGTCCCATGCCCAACCGGATCAACCTGAACAACACTGCCGGCGGCCTCGACCTGCTCCGGATCGGCGACGAGATCAACGCCAGGCAGCACCTGTCCCACCAGGTCCGGATGCAAGGCGTCGACCCCGCTGTCGACGACCGCGACGACAACGCCCTTCCCGGTCGACAGCTTCCAGGCGTCACGCACCTCAAGCGCCGAGAGCTGCCACTGCTCCCGCCGAACCTGATCGGCCTGAGCGACAGCGACACCCCCGACCACGATCACCGCACAGCTCAACGCCGCCGTCAGTCCGACAATCAGGACCCGAACGGCGGCGCGGACGAGGGCGGTGGGCGCGATGCCGACCATTCTGTCCCGAACGGCTCCCCTTGTCAGTCCGCTCCGCCCACCTCGCCGAAGGAACACAAGCACCTCCGTGCCGCCCCCTCTTCAGTCGCGGCCCCGCCTTGGTCGCCGCGGATCACGTGGCTGGGAGGTTGGCCACCTGGATGAGGCGGGTCGGGGCTCGGCGGGTGGTCAGCCAGCCGCGGCCCGGAGGTAAGGGGCCGGGGCGGACGGTGCCGAGCAGCGTGCCCTCGTCGGGGTCGCCGGAGAGTTGGAGGCCCGCCGACGAGAGTTCGCGGAGGCGCTGGAGGACGGGCTCGTACAGGGCTCGCGAAGCGCCGCCCGTGCGGCGGGTCAGGATCAGGTGCAGGCCGATGTCGCGGGCCTGGGCCAGGTACGGCAGCAGCGGCTGCAGCGGGTTCGACGAGCCGGTGGCCACCAGGTCGTAGTCGTCGACCAGGACGAAGCACTCGGCGCCGGTCCACCAGCTGCGGGTGCGCAGCTGGTCCTGGGTGACGTCGGGGCCGGGCAGGCGGCGCTCCATGTAGTCGGCGACCGAGGCGATGAGCCCCTCGGTCTGCTGGGCCGCTGTGCCATACCCGATCAGGTGGTCGGTCTCGATCGCCCCGAGCAGGCTGCGGCGGTAGTCCACCAGCACGATCCGCGCCTCCTCCGGCGCGAACCGGGCGCCGATCGACGTCGCCAAGCTGCGCAGCACCGTCGACTTGCCCGACTCGGCGTCGCCGAACACCAGGAAGTGCGGATCGGCGGCGAGGTCGACGCGGACCGGGCGCAGGTCGCTCTCCGCGATGCCGATCGGCAGGGCCAGGCGGTTCGCCGGGTCGGCGTCGTCGGCGATCGCCGCGAACGGCACGCGCGCCGGCAGGAGCCGCACCCGCGGCGCGCGGGCGCCGGTCCACGCGTCGGAGACCGCGGTGACGAGCTCAGGCGTGTCACCGCTCGCCAGCCGGGGCTGCGCGACCAGGAGGTGCAGGCCCTCCTGCGTGATGCCGCGGCCGGGTGTGCCCTTCGGGACGTTGGCCGCGGCCTTGCGGGACACCAGCGAGTCGATCTCGTCGCCGAGCCGCAGCTCCAGCCGGGAGCCCAGCAGGTCACGCAGCGCGGCCCGGAAGTCCATCCAGCGCGACGCCGAGGCGGCCACGTGAATCCCGTACGACAGGCCGCGCGTCGCGATGTCCGTAATCACGCCCTCCAGGTCCTCGTACTCCCCGTGCACCGTCGACCAGCCGTCGATCACCAGGAACACGTCACCCCACTGGTCGGCCGGCGACGCGGCGCTGGTCCCGGCGGCGCGGCGGCGCCGGTAGGTCGCCATGCTGTCGATGCCCTCGGCCGCGAAGCGGCGCTCGCGGTCGGCGAGCAGCGTCGCCACCTCGCCGACCGTGCGGCGGACCGCGGTCGTGTCGAGGCGGCCGGCCACCCCGCCGACGTGGGGGAGGCTGCGCAGTCCGGCGAGCTGACCGCCACCGAAGTCGAGGCAGTACACCTGGACCTCGGCCGGCGTATGGGCCAGCGCCAGGCCGGCGATCAGCGTGCGTAGGGCGACCGACTTGCCGCTCTGCGTGCCCCCGACGACGGCGACGTGCCCGTCGGCGCCGTCGAGACGCATCCACAGCACGTCGCGGCGCTGCTCCAGCGGCTTGTCCACGAACGCCATCGGCACCCGGAGCGCACCCCGCAGCTCCGGGTCGGCGACGGTGAGCCCGCAGGTCGGGTCGACGACCAGCGGCCCGAGCAGCTCGTGGAGCGGCGCCGAGCCCGACAGCGGCGGCAGCCAGACCTGGTGGGCCGGCGTACCCCGCCCGGCGAGTCGCTCGACGACGATGTCGAGGAGGCTGTCACCGGCCGCCGCCTCGGCGGGCTGCGGGGCGGCGACGGGCTGCGGCGGGGGAGGGACGAACCGGGTGCCGTACTCCAGCACGCGCCGCTCCGCGCCCGCGCTCAGCTGTGCCGACTCCTCGCCGGCCCGGCGATACCGCCCCGACACATACGCCGCCTTGAAGCGCGTCAGCGGCTCGGTGCCCGCCTTCAGGTAGCCGTGGCCGGGGGTGCGCGGCAGCTCGTACGCATCCGGCACGCCGAGCACGGTGCGCGACTCCAGCGACGAGAACGTCCGCAGGCCCAGCCGATAGGAGAGGTGGGTGTCGAGCCCGCGCAGCCGCCCCTCCTCGAGCCGCTGCGAGGCGAGCAGCAGATGCATGCCCAGCGACCGGCCGACCCGGCCGATCTGCACGAACAGGTCGATGAAGTCGGGCTTCGCCTCCAGCAGTTCGCTGAACTCGTCGCAGACGATGAGCAGGGTCGGGAGCGGCCCGAGCGGTGCACCGCCGGCCCGGGCGCGCTCGTAGTCGAGGACCGAGTCGAAGTCGCCGGCCCGCCGCAGCACCTCCTGGCGCCGGACGACCTCGCCGTTGATCGCGTCGGTCATGCGGTCGACGAGCGGCAGCTCCTTGCGCAGGTTGGTGATGAACGCGGCCACGTGCGGCAGCCGGTCCATCCGGGCGAACGTCGCGCCGCCCTTGAAGTCGATCAGCACGAAGTTGAGCGTCTCGGACGAGTGCGTCGCTGCCAGCCCGAGCACGAGCGTGCGCAGCAGCTCCGACTTGCCCGACCCGGTGGCGCCGATCAGCAGGCCGTGCGGGCCCATCCCGTCCTGCGCCGACTCCTTGAGGTCGACGTCGATTGGCTGCCCCTGCTGGCCGATGCCGATCGTGACCCGCAGCCGGTCGCGGTGCGGCCGCGGCGCCCACGCCGCGGCGACGTCCAGCACCCGCGGGTCGCCCAGGCCGAGCAGCTCGGCGAGGTCGACGGGCGCGGCGAGGTCCCGCACGCCGGTCTTGCCCGGGTCGCCGGCCGGCGCGGCCAGCCGCAGCGGCGCGAGCCGGCGGGCGATCGCCTCCGCCTCGGCGACCTCCAGCAGGTCGGGCAGGCCGACCGAGGTGCGCACGTCGGCGGGCTCCGAGTCGGCGGAGACGGTCGTGAGCCGGCTGCCGGAAGGCTCCAGGACGATGGCCGAGCGGTCGAGCAGGCGCGGCGGCGGCCCGTCGAGGTCGATCAGCGTCACGCCGGCGATCCCGCCAGCAGTGTCGAGGTGGCGGCTGCCGGACCGGTCGCCGCCGTCGAGCACGACGACGACGTGCGGCCCGTCCACGCGGTCGGTGCCCGGCTCGCCGTCGAACCGGCCCCGGCCGGCCAGCAGGTCGTCGAGGCGCTCCTCCAGCTCCTTCGCGGACTCGGCGACGAGCCGCACCGGCCCGACCGCGTCGGTGCGGGTCGGATGCTGCGCGTGGGGCAGCCACTTCGCCCACTCCCACAGCGCTCGCCGGTGCGGCGCAGCGCAGACCGCGACGAGCAGATCGCCCGGTGCGTGGAAGGCGACGAGCTGCGCGACCATTGCCCGTACCAAACCTCGTCCCGGATCCAAGGCACCCGTCACCCCCGTCGGTGTCACCAGTTCGGTGGCAGCGTTGCGCACGTGGATCCGGGCGAAGCTGCGCATCGAGATGGCCACCGGCAGACCGGGCACGACCGAGTAGGTGTCGAGGAACCGGCGCAGCGCGGCCGCGGTGGTCGGCTCCAGCTCGTCGGGCGGCCGGGCCGGCGGCGGGATCAGGGGCGTGGCCAGGGTCTGCGGCCCGGCTGCGACGCGCACGACGGCGAAGTCGCCGTCCGCCGGCCGCCGCTCCCACAACCGGAAGCTGTCCACGGTGGACCACAGCGAGTGCGGGTCGGGATGGCGGTAATGCAGCCCGGTGCGCTGCTTGGTCGCGGTCTCGCGGACCCGGCCGCGCAGGGCGGCGAGCTGTCGCAGGTAGTCGCGGCGGGCCGCCGTCATCTCGGACCGGCGCGCGCCGCCCGTGCCGCCGGTGAGCAGCATGCCCAGCGTGGAGAAGCCGAAGATCGCGCCGACGACATACGAATACGTGCCGCCGTCGCGGCCCGCGAACAGGAACGCCGTCGCGATCGTGCCGGTGAGCATCGGCACCACCTGCATCAGCTGCTGCCAGCGCGACACCGGCGCCTGCGGAACCTCCGGAGGCGCGGGCACCGGCAGCTCGCCGCTCGGGATCTCCGGGGCGGGGCGCCGTGGCGACCGATTGATGACGACCGTGCTCACGCGGGGAACTCTATGGGCCGGGTCCGACAATTTTCGGGCCCGGTTCTCAAATGGTGAGGATTTGGCTACTTGACGTGAGATAGACGGCGGTCGGGGCGACAGGGATCGGATCGACGTGGTACCTCTAGGCCATGACCGCGGTGGCCGGCCTGGCCCGCGTGACGATCAACGCTCCGCAGCGGCGCATCGACGTCACGCTCCCCGATGCTGTACCGCTGGCTGAACTGCTTCCCGACCTGCTCCGGCACGCGGGCCAGGGCCTCGCCGACGACGGGGAGCGGCACGGCGGATGGCTGCTGCGCCGCGCCGACGGCACCACCCTGTCGGCGGCCGTCGGGCTGGCCACGCAGGGCATCCGCGACGGCACCGTGCTGCACCTCGTGCCGGCCCGGTCCGGCTGGCCGGAGCTCGAGTTCGACGACATGGTCGAGGCCATCGCCGCGGCTGCCCGGCGACAGGGCGCGCCGTGGAGCCCGGCGGCCACCCGCGCCACCGCGCTCGCGGCGGGCGGTGCCGGCCTGGCCGTCGCGCTCCTCGCCACGATGCGCTTCGACGTTCCCGCCGTCGCCGCCGTGGCCGCGACGGTGCTGGTCCTGGCGGGAGCGGTCGCGTCCCGGGCGTATGGCGACGCGGAGATCGGCGCGGTCGTCGCCGCCTACGGGATGCCGTTCGCGGCGGTCGCCGGCTGGCTGTCCGGGCCCGCGCCGGGCACGGCGGCCGGGCACGCCCTCGTCGGCGGGGCCGCGCTGCTCCTGGCGGCGGTCGCCGGCGCAATCGCGGCCGCGCACTTCCTGAGACTCTTCGCCGCGGGAGCGGCGGTCGGCATCCTCGGCACCGCCGGGGCAGGGCTCGCGATGCTGACCCGGCCCGCGGCCGGCGCCGCCGTCGTGCTGGCGTTCGTCGTCCCGGGGGTGGCTGCCGTGCCGCTGCTGGCCATCCGGCTCGGCCGGCTGCCGGTCCCGATCGCCGCGCTGCCCGCCGACCTGGCCGGCGGCGGGCGGATGTCGGGCGGGGCGGAGCGGGCGCGGGTGTTCGCCGCGGTGGCGCGGGCCGACGAGATGCTCGCCGGGCTGCTGATCGGGTGGGCGGTCGCGACCGGGGGAGCGGCGTTGGTGCTGGCCCGCTCCGGGGACGTGTCCGGGATGGTCCTGGTCGGCGTCGCGGCCCTCGCCATGCTCCTGCGGGTGCAGACGTTCGTGACGGTGCGGCACCGATTACCGCTGATCGGTGCCGGGCTGGCGGGACTCGCCGCGCTGGCGGTGTTCGCGCCGGGGCCGCTCGGGGGTGGGACTGTGTTCGCCGCCGGTGTCGCGGTGGCCGGCCTCGTCACCGTGGTTGCGGGGGCGCGGGCGGCGATCCGCCAACCGTCGCCGTACGTCAGCCGCGCCGCCGACCTGCTCGACATCCTCTGCGTCGTGTCCGTGGTGCCGCTGGCGTGCGCCGTGCTCGGCCTCTACGGCCTGCTGACCTGACGGACAAAAGAGCATGAGAGAAAAAACAGGCCGGGCCGCTGTGGGCCCGGCCGGTTCGGAGATTGCTCGATTACTCGATCGGGCGGGCGATCGGGGCGACGCCCGGGTCGTGGTAGGTGCCGGCGGCGATCGCCTCCTGGTAGCGGCGCCGGGACTCGACGATCTCCGCCTCGGCCTCGACGCGGCCGACCCAGGTGGCGCCCTCGACGCTCTTGCCGGGCTCCAGGTCCTTGTACACCTCGAAGAAGTGCTGGATCTCCAGCCGGTCGAACTCGCCGAGGTGGTGGATGTCGCGGAGGTGTTCCAGTCGCGGGTCGTCGGCCGGGACGCACAGGACCTTGTCGTCGCCGCCCTTCTCGTCGGTCATGCGGAACATGCCGATGGCCCGGGAGCGGATCAGGCAGCCGGGGAAGGTCGGGGCCTGGACCAGCACGAGCGCGTCCAGGGGGTCCTCGTCCTGGCCGAGTGTGCCCTCGATGTAGCCGTAGTCGGCCGGGTACTGCGTGGAGGTGAACAGCGTCCGGTCCAGCCGGATGCGGCCCGTGGCATGGTCAACCTCATACTTGTTGCGTTGACCCTTCGGGATTTCGACCGTGACGTCGAAGTCCATCTGATGACTCCTCACCCTCGCACCGCTGCGCCGACCACTAGTCTCGCGTACAGCACCGAGGCGTGAAACGGGGAGGGTCGGGTGGGGAGGGAAACACCACAGGGCGGCGGCCGCGCCGGCGTCATCACGAGCATCGTCGTGGTGGTCGTCGCGCTCGTCGCCGCGCTGAGCGCTGTCCTGGCCGGGCCGGGCATCGTCCGGGCGTTCGGCGCGGGCGGGGGACAGTCGACCGCGTGGGAGCCCGGCAAAACGCCCGAAGTGCCCCCCGCGGTACTGACGGCGATGGACACCCAGGCGCCGATGCCGACCCAGGCGTCGCTCGCGGCCACGCTCGGCCCGCTGCTGGCGGCGCCCGCGCTGGGCCCGCACATCACCGCCTCGGTGGTCGATGTGGCCACCGGGCAGGTGTTGTACTCCTCCGAGCCCGACGCCGCCATGACGCCCGCGTCGACGACGAAGGTGGTCACCGCGGCGGCGGCGCTCGGCGCGCGAGGCCCGGCGTACCGGATCACCACGCGCGTCGTCCAGGGCGCGCAGCCGGGGGAGGTCGTGATCATCGCGGCGGGCGACCCGACCCTGGGCGTCTTCCCGACCGCGTACTACCCCGGCGCGCCCCGCCTGGACAACCTCGCGGCGCAGGTCAAGGAGGCGCTGGGTGACACGCCGCCGACGCGCGTGATCTACGACCAGTCGCTGTACTCCGGGCCGGGCGTGGGGCAGGGCTGGGACGACGACGCAATCACCAACGGCTCGGGCGCCCTGATCACGGCGCTGATGACCGAGGGCGGCCGGACCAAGGCGGAGAAGTACAGCGGCCGCTACGCGCAGCCGGACGTGCAGGCCGCGCAGCAGTTCGCCCGGCTGCTCGGGCTGCCGAACAGTGCGGTCGCCGCCGGCACGGCCCCGCAGGGCGCCAGGGAGCTCGGCAAGGTCGAGTCCCCGCCGATGGTGCGGATGGTCGAGTTCATGCTCCAGGAGAGCGACAACGTGCTCGCCGACGCGCTCGCCCGCCAGGTGGCGATCGCGAAGGGGCAGCCGGCGTCGTTCGAGGGCGGCGCCGCCGCGATGAAGATGGTCCTGGAGGAGCTCAACCTGCCCGTCACCGGCTACGGCCTGGTCGACGGCAGCGGCTTCTCGCGCGACGACCGCCTCTCCCCGGCGCTGCTCACCAGCATCCTGGCGATGGCCGCCCGGGCCGACCGCGCCGACCTGCACGGGATCTTCAGCGGCCTGCCCGTCGCGGGGTACAGCGGCACCCTCGCCTCCCGCTATGTCAAGGCCGGGGAAGGCGCCGCCGCGGCCGGCCTGGTGCGGGCGAAGACCGGGACGCTGACGGGGGTCAACTCGCTCACCGGGATCGTCGTGGACGCCGACGGCCGCACGCTCGCGTTCGCGTTCATGGCCGACCAGACGACCAACGGCGGCCAGGCCGTGATCGCCCTCGACAAGGTGGCCGCGGCGCTCGCGGCCTGCGGTTGTAGATGACGCGACTGCGGAGCGTCATCAGGGTTTACTCGGGGTAGCGGAGTCCGCCGCCGGTGGTCCGACGCGGGTACGGTTGGTTCATGGCGCAGTTCGTCGATTGGGACCTGGCCGCAGCGACCGCAGGGGCGTTGGGCAAGAGTGGCCCCGCCGTTTCCTACGAAGAAGCCGCCGCCGCCGTCGCCGACCTGCGGGGTCTGGCCGACGAGGCGGCCGACCACGTCACGGCCTTCACCGGTCTCCGCGCCATGGTCCAAGGACCGCCGGTGCGGGTCGTCGACCGGCGCGACTGGGCCGCCATCAACATCGAGGGCCTCCGGCAGGTCATCCAACCCCTCGCGGAGCGGCTGGCGGGCGGCAAGCAGCCGGGTGCGGTTGTCGGCGCCATCGGCTCCCGGTTCACGGGCGTGCAGGCGGGCACCGTCCTGGCCTACCTGTCGGGGAAGGTCCTCGGGCAGTATGAGGTCTTCTCCGCCGACCCCGGCCAGCTGTTGCTCGTCGCCCCGAACATCGTCGAGGCCGAGCGGAAGCTCAACGCCGACTCGCGGGACTTCCGCCTGTGGGTGTGCCTCCACGAGGTGACCCACCGGGTGCAGTTCACGGCGGTCCCCTGGATGCGGGGGTACTTCCTGGGCGAGGTCGGCGCCTTCGTCGACGCCTCGCAGCTCAACCAGGACCAGCTCGCCGAGCGCGTCCGCCGCGGCATCGGCGCCCTCGCCGACGTGGTCCGCGACCCCGACAGCCGGGTGTCGGTCCTCGACCTGGTGCAGACCCCCGGGCAGAAGGCCGTGCTCGACCGGCTCACGGCGCTCATGACGGTGCTGGAGGGGCACGCCGAGTTCGTCATGGACGGCGTCGGCCCCGAGGTGATCCCGAGCGTCGAGGAGATCCGCGCCAAGTTCAACCGCCGCCGCGAGGCCGCCAACCCGCTCGACCGCGTCCTGCGCAAGCTGCTCGGCGTCGACGTCAAGCTCCGGCAGTATGCGGAGGGTCGCAAGTTCGTGCACGCCGTCGTCGAGCGGGTCGGCATGGACGGGTTCAACAAGATCTGGCAGTCGCCGCTCACCATCCCGCGCCTCGACGAGCTGGGCGACCCCGAGGCCTGGATCGTCCGCGTCCTGGGCTCCAGCGCACTGACCCGGCCGGCGCCGATGCGGCCCGCGCCCGTGGCGGCCGCCGCGCCGGTCGCCGAGGTGCCGCCCGCGCCGGTGCCGACCGTGCCCGAGCCGGTCGACGAGGCCCCTGCGGAGGCCGGCGTCGCCGAGACGACCGAGGTGGCCGGCCTGGCGCCGGCCGAGGTGGTCGCGGACGTCGAGCCCGCCGCCGAGGCGTCGGCACCGGTCGCCGTCGAGCCGGCCGGTCCGCCCGTCGATGAGGCCCCGCCGGCGGAGGTCGAGCCGTTATCCGAGCCCGCCGCGGAGGCCGGTGCTGAGGGTGACGGCGGCGAGGCTGTTGTCGAGCCCGCCGTGGAGGCGGCCGCGGCCGACGCCGGGGAGGTGCCGGAGCCCGTCGGGGCGTTCGACGAGGGCATCTCGGCGCAGGCCGGCCACGCCTCCGACAGTGAGGCCGGAGACGGCGAGCGGCCGG
>NZ_JBEXCY010000203.1:0-20955 GCF_040605515.1 Dactylosporangium sp. NPDC005572
GGCCACGCCGACCCGGCCCGTGCCGTCGGCCCCGCTCCCGACGGCCCTCGATGCGCCGGCGACGGGCCCGGCGACGGGCCCGGCGACGGGCCCGGCGACGGGCTCGGCCATGGTCCTGGCGGGGGCCGGCGCCAGTCTGCCCGTTTTGCCGGGCTCGTCCGCGCCACCCGGCCGCCGTCCAGGTTGGGTCTTGCCAGCCGTCGCCGGGCGAATAATGATGTGCACAAGCGAAAGTTCATCTATAGCTCTTCGTATTGCGCGTCGGTACCAACGGGGCCGGCGGCACGATCTGCCGCGCCCACATCCCGATCGGCGTCGATGCGAACCACGGTCGTCCCCTCCCCCGCCGAGCCAACCGAGGAACACCGCCATGAGCAGAGCGCTCCGCCTCGCCGTCGCCGTGACGGCGGCCCTGACCCTCGCCGCGGGCACCCCCGCCGCGGCCCACCCGGCCCCCGGAAGTCCACAGTGGACGACGCTGGCCCACGCCCCGGCGCCGGCCGGCAACCCGCTCAAGGGCTTCATGCCGTACGCCGGCGACTACGCGACCTTCCCGTACAGCATGGAGTGGTTCTACCTGCCGCTGCGCGACGTGATGACCGGCCCCCGGCAGTTCCGCTGGGACGCCCTCGAACGGCAGCTCGACGCCATCGCCGCCCGCGGTCACCAGGCCGTCTTCCGGTTCTACCTGGACTACCCGGGCAAGCCGACCGGCATCCCGCAGTACCTGCTCGACCAGGGCCTGGTCACCCGCAGCTACCCGGACTTCGGCAACAACGGCGTCAGCGTCGCCCCCGACTACGACGACCCGCGCCTCGTCGCGGCCCTGGAGAACTTCATCACCGCCTTCGGCCGCCGCTACGACGGCGACCCGCGCATCGGGTTCGTCACGCTCGGCCTCATCGGCTTCTGGGGTGAGTGGCACACCTGGCCCTACGACGGCTGGACCCAGCCCGTGAACTGGATGCCGGCCACCGACGTCCTCGTCAAGGTGCTCGGCCGGTACGAGGCGGCGTTCAACCGGACGCGACTGCTGGCCCGCTATCCCAGCGCCGAGAACAGGGACCTGAACATCGGCTACCACGACGACTCGTTCGCCTTCGAGACGCTCCCGCCGACGTCGTGGCACTTCGTGCAGCGGCTCATCGACAACGGCGTCACCGGGAAGTGGCGGCAGGAGCCGGTCGGCGGCGAGCTGCGGCCGGAGATCCAGAGCTGCCTGTGGGACGCGCCGGTCAGCTGCGGCCAGTACGAGGACTACGCCGAGTCGGTCGCCCAGACCCACGCCTCGTGGCTGCTCAACCAGGCCGCGTTCGACCCGGGCTTCACCGGCGACAAGTACGACCGCGCGGTCGTCGCGTCGCAGGCGCTCGGCTACGAGCTGACCGTCACGTCGGCGGCGCTCGCCCGCGACCGGGTGTCGGTCCGGGTGGGCAACCTCGGCACCGCCCCGTTCTACTACGACTGGCGCACCGAGCTGGCCGCCGTCGACGGCAAGGGCCGTGTCGTGCGGCGCTGGGGCACCCCGTGGACGCTGACCGGCATCCAGCCCGGCGCGGACCCGACCCAGCTGACCGCCCGCATCGACACCCACGGCCTGCGCGACGGGCGGTACACGATCGTCATGCGGGTGGCCAACCCCCTGCCGGGCGGCGTCCCGCTGCGGTTCGCCAACGCGAGCCAGGACGTCCGCTCGGGCTGGCTCGACCTGGGCACGGTGACCGTCCGATGATCCGCCGGCTCACGGCAGCCCTGGTCGCCGCCGCCCTGATCCTCACGCCCACCGCGGCGCTCGCCGCGCCCGCCGGTCCCCCGCCCCGGCCGGCCGCCGGGCCCGGCCCCGACACCAGCCTGACGACGCACACCTACGCCTACGCCGACGCGCCGCTCGGGCAGCCGCTGAAGGGCTTCGCGCCCTACCTGTTCCCCGGCGACAACCTGTCCACGAAGTACCCCGGCGGGCTGGTCTGGAGCTACTTCGCGCTCAACGAGGTGATGAAGGACCCGGCCAGCTGTACCGCGTTCGACTGGAGCGTCTTCGAGAAGGCGCTCGACGAGGCCGCGGTCTGGGGCCGCCAGGTCGCCTTCCGGTTCTACCTCGAGTACCCCGGCGGCAGCGGCACCCACCCGGGCAACGGCATCCCGCCCTGCCTGAACGGCAAGATGGCGCTGCGCACCAACGGGTTCTGGGGCACCGTCAGCCCCGACTACGACGACCCCGACGTCGTCGCCGCGCTGGTCGGCTTCATCAACGCCTTCGCCGCCCGGTACGACCGCGCCGGCGCCGGCGGCACCGCCGACCCGCGCATCGGGTTCATGTCGCTCGGCCTGGTCGGCCTGTGGGGCGAGTGGCACACCTGGCCCTACGACCGCGACACCGCCGACGGCTATCCCGACCTGATGCCCACCGACGCCACCATCCGCACCATCATCGGCGCCTACGACAGCGCCTTCGACAACATCCAGCTCGAGGTGCGCTACCCCCTGGCCGGCACCGAGACCGCGAACATCGGCTTCCACGACGACTCGTGGCCGTACAAGGAATGGCGCAACGGCCAGCTCAAGGGCATGACCCTGCCGAAGTCGATGAACGGCTGGGACGACGCGTTCCTGCAGCTCCAGCTCGACACCGGCACCGAGAACCGCTGGGTCACCCAGTCCATCGGCGGCGAGGCCCGCCCGGAGATCCAGGGCAGCCTCTACGCCGGCTGGCCCGGCGGGAACAACCAGGTCGACGACGTCCTCGCCGCGACCGAGCTCACCCACATCACCTGGATGATCAACCAGACCGGCGCCGGCGGCTACAGCACCAGCGACCCGAACGTCGCCGCGGGCGCGCGGAAGATGGGCTACAACCTGCACATCCCGCAGGCCAACTTCAACGCGACCGCGGGCGGCACGTTCAAGGTCGGCGTCACCATGCAGAACACCGGCGTCGCGCCGTTCTACTACCCGTGGACGACCGTCATCGGCCTGCGCGACGCGTCCGGCGCGATCGTCAAGACCTGGGACACCAGCTGGGACCTGCGCCAGGTGCAGCCGCTGAAGATCCGGGCGTTCCCCGACTGGGGCGTGGGCGCCGACCCCACGTACCTCGACTACGGCCGCCCGGTCAACTTCTCCGCCACCCTCAGCGCCGCCGGCGTGCCGGCCGGCTCGTACAGCCTGGTGCTGAAGGTCCGCAACCCCCTGGAGGCGGTCACCCCCGACGTCCTGCGCGCCCGTCCGGCCGCCAGCCGGCTCACCGACTGGGTCATCGACCAGTGGCGGCCCCGCCTCCCGCTGTCCTTCGCCAACGCGAACCAGGGCACCGACGGGTGGGTCGACCTCGGCACCATGTCGACGACCGGGGTGTGCACGGGCGACTGTGCGGCGCCATCGGTACCGCCGAATCTCGCGGTCGCCGGCGTGACCGACACGACGGTGACGCTGTCGTGGACGGCCTCGACCGACAACGTCGGCGTCACCGGCTACCAGGTGTGGCGGGACGGCGTGCTGGCCGGCACGCCGGCGGGCACGACGTTCACCGACACCGGCCGCGCGCCGGGCCGGACCTACCAGTACACGGTCCGCGCGCTCGACGCGGCCGGCAACGTCTCCGGCCCGTCGGCGACCGTGCCGGCGACGACGACCGGCTGCTCGGGCGACTGCACGGCACCGAGCACGCCGGTGCTGTCGTCCCCGGGGAAGACCGACACGACGGTGACGCTGTCGTGGACGGCCTCGACGGACAACGTCGGCGTCACCGGCTACGAGGTGTACCGCGGCACGACCCTGGTCGGCAGCCCCGCGGGGACGACGTTCACCGACACCGGCCTCACCGCGTCGACGGCGTACGGCTACACCGTGAAGGCGCGCGACGCCGCCGGGAGCCGCTCGGCGGCCAGCAACACGGTCACCGTCACCACGAACGCCACGCCGCCACCGCCGGCCGGGCTGGTGCTGGACAACTTCGACGGCAGCCCCGCCTACCCGTCGGCGGCCCAGAACGACCTGGGTAGGTGGACGGGTGGCAACTGCTTCCTCGACGGCGGCGGCTCCGGCGTCGTCACGGGCGGTGCGCTGAGCCTGCGGTACAACAACTGCGGCTGGTTCGGCTCCGACGTCGGCGTCGACCTCAGCACCCGCACCTACCTGGTGATCCGGGTCAGGGGTGCGGCCGGCGGCGAGCAGACCCACTTCAACCTCGGCCTCGGCGGCACCACGAAGGTCTTCGCCGACTTCACCCTCGACGGCGGCGCCCACCCGGTGATCACGACCGCCTACCAGGACATCCGCATCCCGCTGGCCGCCAACGGCATCAACCGCAACTCGCCGTCCCAGCTGGCCATGGGCTTCTGGTTCGGCGGCAGCTCCACCCTCACGATCGACCACATCACGTTCGAGTAGCCCTCCGTGCGGTGCCGGGTGCCCAGCCGGGCGCCCGGCACCGTGCCGGGTCAGCGGGTGCAGGCCTCGTAGGCCTGCTGGTAGCCCTCGTCGCCCGTCACGTCGGTGCCGGCGATCGCCTGGTACGTCCCGTCGCGGTAGCCGTAGCCGGGCTTCGCGCCCGTCGACGCGTCGATCTGGAACAGGAACCGGCCGTCGCGGCACTCGAAGCCGGTCATGACCCGGACGTCACCCTTCGCGTCGGCGCAGCCCTGGGCCCCCTCCGCCGAGGGATACACGATCTTCTTGCCGGGCTGGAACACGTCGGCGCACTTCGGCCGGCTCTTGCCGGCCGCCGGGGCGGCGCCGCCGCCGGTGCCGCCGGTGCCGCCCGGCGCTGCCGGGTCGTCGCCGCAGCCGGCCAGGACGAACAGCAGGGCCACGGCGGGCAGGGTCCGTGGGAGAGTCCGGCGCATCAGGTCCTCCAAGGGGTCGGCCGCGCCGTGATCGTGCCCGGCCCGCCCCTCCCCGGGCCACCGGGTCACCCGTCGGCGGTAGGCCGTCCGCCGATGGCGTTCCGGCTCAGCACCGCCCGGTTCACGAGGGTGCCGATCGGCCCTCCTCCCGGGTGCCGTTCGCCTCCGGCGCCCAGCGGCCGCGTGCGGCATCGTGGGTGACGAGGAGGTACGTCGATGACCGGGACACCAACCGCCGGCAGCGCAACGGTCGCCGGCGCGGACGGCACCGTCGTGGTCGTCCTCGACGACCGGCACGGCCGCCGCGCCCGTCCCGTCGCCGCGGTCGCGGTGCGGGCGGACGGCACGGTCCGCGTCGCGCCGGTCGTCGACGTGCAGCGCCTCGCGCTGTACGCGGTGGCTGCGGCCGCCCTCACCGCCGCCGGTGCCGCGCTCACCCTCCGGGGCCGCGGCCCGTCGATCCGCACCGTCCACATGGGACCCGGGGGCTGGGTGAGCCTCAAGGGAACGCCGGCCCCGCCCCTGCGCGCGGCTCCCGCCCGCCGGCCCTGGTGGGCAAGGCTGCTGCGGGCCCGCCGGCTGGTCGTGGAGTGACACGATGAAACGCTGGTTCTATTCGGACGAGGAGCTCCGCGCCATGTACCGCGGTGGGCGCGGCAACACGACCGCCCGCCGGTTCGCGCGGTTCTGGGCGGCGGTGCTCGGCACCGGCCTGTTCCCGCGGCGCTGGGTGACGCTGGAGGTCGCCGGGCGGCGCACCGGCCGGGTCACCCGGTTCCCGCTCGGCATGGCCGACGTGGACGGCGAGTGGTACCTCGTGTCGATGCTCGGCGAGGAGTGCGACTGGGTCCGCAACGTTCGCGCGGCGGGCGGCCGGGTGACGATCCGCCACGGGCGCGCCCGGGCGCGGCAGCTCCGCGAGGTGCCGGTCGCGCAGCGGGCGCCAATCCTGCGGCGGTACCTGCGGAAGGTGCCCGGCGCCCGGCCGCACGTGCCGGTCGCTCCCGGCGCCCCTCTCGCGGACTTCGCGGCGATCGCCGCCCGGTACCCGGTCTTCCACGTCGAACCGGGCTGACCCGGCTGACCCATTAGGAGCGGACGGCGGCAAGGCCGCCCACGACGACCGCGACGGGCGCCACGGACGCCACGGACGCCACGGTGCCGGCTCAGCCCGGCTTGGCGAGCATCGGTGCGCCGCATGAGCCGTCCGATCCCGGGATCGCTCTGGAATGGCGGGAGTGCGTCCACGGCCGATTGCGGTCCGGCTTGCGTTCGGTCGGTCGACCGACCAAATGGTCGCCCTTTCCTTATGGGCGTGCTTTCCGTCGGTCGGTCGACCGACCGACCGGGCCTTTCCATCGGTCGGTCGACCGACCAAATGATCGGGGTTTCCCTCGGTCGATCGACCGACCAAATGGTCGCCCTTTCCCTCGGTCGATCGACCGACCGATCTCGCGCTTTCTCTCGGTCGGTCGACCGACCGACCAGATGGTCGCGCTTTCCCTCGGTCGATCGACCGACCGAATGGTCGCCCTTTCCCTCGGTCGGTCGACTGACCGAATGATCGCGCCTTCCCTATGGGCGTGCTTCGGTCGGTCGACCGACCGACCGATCGGGCTTTCCGTCGGTCGGTCGACCGACCGAGCGCGCTTTCCCTTGGTCGGTCGACCGACCGGATCGGTCAGAGCGTGCGGAGCGCGTCCGCTGGAGGGAGGCGGGCCGCCCGCGCCGCCGGGTACAGGCCGGCCAGCGTGCCCACCAGGAGCGCAGCGGCCAGGCCGGCCAGCAGCGTCTTCGGCGGGATCGCCGTCGGGTTGCCCGCCAGGCGGGCCGCGACCAGCGTCGCCAGGCAGCCCAGCCCCAACCCCGCCAGCCCTCCCACGACCGCCAGCAGCGCCGACTCCAGGAGGAACTGCGCCGCAACGTCGCGGCGGCGGGCGCCGAGGGCGCGGCGCAGGCCGATCTCAGCCCGGCGTTCCAGGACCGAGATCACCATGATGTTCGCGATGCCCACCCCCGCGATCAGCAGCGCGATCGCCCCCAGGGCCAGGAACAGGCCGACGAACGCGTTCTTCGCCTGCAAGCGGGCCACGATCAGGTCCGACGGGCGCTGGACCTGCACGTTGCGCGGGTTCTCCGGGTACGCCGTCGGTCCCAGCACCGCCGCGACCGCCGCCACCCGGTCCGGGTGGACGCGCAGGTAGATGCGGGTGGGCACGCCGCCCAGGCCGAACCAGCGGTCCGCGACGCCGAAGCTGACCAGCGCCGCGGTGTCGATCTCCGGCGCGACGTCGACGCGGTCGAGGACGCCGATGACCGTGAAGTAGCGGCCGGCGATGAACACCTGGGTCTGCGCGTCCAGGCGGTCGATGCCCAGGCTCCGCGCCGCGGAGTAGCCGAGCACCGTCTCGGGGTACTGCTCGGCGACCGCGCCGAGGTACGAGCCGCGCAGCATCCGCGCCGACAGCGTGGCCGGCAGCGACGGCTGCGCCGCAAGGACGATGATGCCGTTGGTGTTCTGGGGCGGGATGCGGTCGGTGCGGCGGACCGTGGCGCCGTCGATGTTGCCGACCGCGGTGGTCGCCAGGACCGGCGGGATGCGGGCGATCATGGCCTGGGCCGTCAGGGGCAGCGGGGTGGGCCGGCCGTCGAAGGTCTGGCCGGTCGCGACCGTGAGCAGGTTGCCCTGCCGGCCGAGCTCGTCGAGCAGCTGCCGCTTCGAGGACTCCGCCACGCCCTGGACGGCGACCAGCGCGGCGATGGCGATGGCGATCCCGAGCGCCGACAGGATCGAGCGCGTTCGACGGGCGCGGATTCCGGCGGTACCGATGGACACCGCGTCGGCGGCCCGCAGGCGGCTGCGCAGGCTCATGCGGCGCCGCCCGAGTCGTCGACAATGCGCCCGTCCTCCAGCCGGATCCGGCGCGCCATGGCCTCGGCGACGGCGGCGTTGTGCGTGATGAGCACGACCGTGGTGTCGCCCAGCGAGGCGAGCAGGCGCACGATCTCGCGGCCGTTCGCGGTGTCGAGGTTGCCCGTCGGCTCGTCGGCGAGCAGGACCGCCGGGCGGCCCGCGACCGCCCGGGCGATCGCCACCCGCTGCCGCTCGCCGCCCGACAGCTGGGCGGGCCGGTGCCGCATCCGGTCGGCGAGCCCGACCCGCTCCAGCGCCCGGGTGGCGTGCTCGCGGCGGGCGGTGGCGGGCATCCCGCGGTACACGAGACCGGTCGCCACGTTGTCGAGCACGGTGAGATGGTCGAGCAGGAAGAACTGCTGGAACACGAACCCGATGTGCCAGGCCCGCACCGCGGACAGCTGCGGGTCGGACATCGTGGACGTGTCGGTGCCGGCGATGCGGACGGTGCCGGCGGTGGGGCGTTCGAGCGTGCCGAGGATGCTCAGCAGCGTCGACTTGCCGGCCCCGGACGCGCCGGTGACGGCGACGGTCTCGCCGGCGGTCACCGTGAGGTCCACATCGGACAGTGCGGTGACGGTGGTCGGCGGCGGGTAGGTCTTGGCGACGCCCCGCAGCTCCAGCGCGGCGGTCATGACGACGGTACCTCCACTTCGTCCCCCTCCTGCAGGTCGCCGGAGCTGACCTCGACCAGCGTGTCGGTGAACAGCCCGGTCGTGACGGCGATGAGGGCGCGGACGGCGCCGGCCCGCTTGTAGACGCCGTAGCCGCCGCCGGCCAGGGCGACCAGCGCCGTGACCGGCACCGCGAGGACGGCGGTGACCGTCTCGTCGGTGATGCCGACCTGTACCGGTGCCCGGTCGAGGTTGGCGCCGACCTGCGGGTCGTCGAGGGTGACGAGGCCGGGGACGGTGACCTGGGGGCCGCGGCCGTTGTCGGGCTGTGGCGCGTCGGCGACGGGCGAAAGGAAGGCGACCCGCCCGGGCACCTTGCGGTGGTCGGGCAGCGTGACGGTCACCCGGTCGCCCGCGTGGATGAGGTACGTCTGGCCGGCCGGCACGGCGATCGTGACGACGGCCGTCGTTGAGGTGGCGGTGAGCAGCGGCTCCCCGCCGCGCAGCGCGCTGCCGAGCTTCGCGGTGACGGTGGTGACCCGGATCGGGCCGGGCTGGAAGGTGATCGCGCCGAGCTCGACGCGGCCGGTGACGGCCTGCCCGGTCGCCCGCTGCCAGCGCCGGATCGCCGTGGCGGTCGCCGTGGTGAACCGGCTGTCGGCCGCGGCGAGGTGGCCGAGGGCCGCCAGGTTGTCCTCCAGTGCCCGCACGTCGAGGCCGGCGGTCATCCCGGCGGTGAACGGGCGGAACGCCGGGCGGTCGGCGTAGAACAGCCGGACCGGCCGGTTGTCGACCTCGAACACCGGCTCGTCGCGGGCGATCACCTTGCCCGGCTCGGGCAGCGCGGTGAGCGTGCCGCCGGCGCCCTGGGGGATGACGGTGTAGTCGCCGCGGTACCCCAGTGCGCCCGACACCTGGGTGATGGTGGACAGGTCGGTCCGGGTCACCTTGGCGGTCGCGGTCGGTACCTCGGCGGAGGCCGGGACGGGTGAGCTCGGCAGCCGCCAGGCGAGCCAGCCGCCGGCGGCGGTGACGGCGGCCGCGGCCGTGAGGATCGTGCGCCGTCTCATTCCGCGAGGCTCCCCAGGCTGGAGGCGCGCGCCTCTTCGTCGAGGACCGGCCGGCAGGTGTCCATCGCGTGCCTGACCGTCGGGTCCTCCTTGTCGCCGGGCAGGTCCTCCGGGTGCATCCCGAACCCGTGCCCGGGGGTGAAGAGGTCGTTGGCGGTCGGGTCGCGGAAGTTGGGCAGGCCGTTTGCCCGCATGCACCGGGCCGACTTCACCCCGGCCTGGACCAGCTTCGGCGGGGCCGGGGCCTGCCCGTCCGGCACGAGCTCCGCGGTGACGATGAGGTCGTGGCAGGCCTCCGCGGCGGCCCGGATGGTGTTCATCTCGGCCGCCTGGAGGCTGCGGGCGTCGGTGTACACGTGGCCGTCCGCGGTCAGCACCGGGTCCTTGTAGGTCGGGATGCCGTGCTGGCGGATGCACTCGGCCGCAGCATGCAGCGCGTTCTTGCGCGTGTCGCCGGTCGCCCCGGCGCAGGTCGGCTGGTAGCCGGTGTTGTCGCCCGAGCCTTGTTTCTCGTCGCCGGTCATCAGGCTCAGGCCGTTGGCGGCGCTCAGGCAGCCGCCGGCGGCCGGCGGCGACGACTGGCCGGTCGCACCCAGGTTCGGCACGTCAGGCGGCGCGCCGCCGCTGCACGCGGTCAGCGCCGCGACGGCGATCGTCGCGGCGGTGAGCAGTCCGATTCTCATGACCGTCAGGTGTACGCGCGGGCCGGTGACACTGGCGCTACCCGGCGTGTCGGACCGATGTCATCTCCGGTGGCGCACAATGTCGGCATGCGGGTGCTGGTGGTCGAGGACCATGCGACGCTGGCCGAGCGGATCGGCGAGGGGCTGCGCGACGCCGGCATGGCGGTCGACGTGGTGCACGACGGCGCGGCCGCGCTGACCCGGGCCGCCGAGACCGGCTACGACGTCGTCGTGCTGGACCGGGACCTGCCGGTCGTCCACGGCGACCAGGTGTGCCGGTCGCTCGCCGCCGCGGACGGCGCGCGCATCCTCATGCTGACCGCCGCGTCCGGGGTCGACGACCGGGTCGACGGGCTGGAGCTGGGCGCCGACGACTACCTGGGCAAGCCGTTCGCGTTCCACGAGCTGGTCGCCCGGGTGCGGGCCCTCGCGCGGCGGGCCCCGTCGGCGCCGCCGGTGGTGCAGCGCGGGGACCTGACCGTCGACCGGGCCCGGCACCGGGCCAGCCGCGCCGGCCAGCCGCTGTCGCTGACCCGCAAGGAGTTCGGCGTGCTGGAGATGCTCATCGCCGCCGACGGGGCGGTGGTCAGCGCCGAGGACCTCCTGGAGCACGTCTGGGACGCGCACGCCGACCCGTTCAGCAACGTCGTCTCGGTCACCCTGGCCCGGCTGCGGCGCAAGCTCGGCGCGCCGCCGCTCATCGAGACCGTCGTCGGCAAGGGCTACCGGCTGTGAGACGGCCCCGGCTCACCGTCCGGGTGCGGCTGACGCTGCTGTACACGGTGCTGTTCGCGGCCTGCGGCACCGCGCTCATCGCGATCACGTACGGGCTGCTCGCGGCCAACCTGCCCGAGATCGACGGCCTGGTGGTCGGCGAGAACGGCCGGATGACCACCCCGGTCGACGACAAGGGGGAGATACCGCCCGCCGAGTTCCTCGAGGCTTGCAAGCGGGTCTTCAACGGCGAACCGGCCGACGAGCCCAACCTGCGGGTCAAGTGCCAGAAGGCGTACGAGGAGGGGATCATCGTCGGCGCCCGGACCCAGCGGAACGCGACCCTGGACTCGCTGCTGTGGCAGTCGGGGCTGAGCCTCGGCGCGGCGACCCTGCTGGCCGCCGTGGGCGGCTGGTTCGTCGCCGGGCGGGTCCTGCGCCCCGTGCACCGGCTGACCGCCGCCGCGCTGGCCGCCTCCGAGCACAACCTGTCGGCCCGGGTGGCCCTCGGCGGGCCGCGCGACGAGCTGCGCGAGCTGGCCGACACGTTCGACCGGATGCTCGACCGGCTGGAGCGCTCGTTCGACGGGCAGCGGCAGTTCATCGCCAACGCCAGCCACGAGCTGCGCACCCCGCTGACCGTCATGCGCGCGACCGTCGACGTGGTCCTGGCCAAGCCGCACGCGACCGAGGCCGAGCTGCGGCGGATGGCGCGCGACATCCGGGTCGCGGTCGACCACGCCGAGACCCTGATCGGGGCGCTGCTGACCCTCGCCCGCACCGACCGGGGCCTGGTCGTCCGCGAGCCGACCGACCTGGCCACGGTCGCCGAGGACGTCCTCGACGGCACCGACCTGCGCGACCGCCGGGCCAGCCTGGACCTGGACCCGGCCCCGACGACGGGCGACCCGGTCCTGCTGGAGCGCCTCACCGCGAACCTGGTCGACAACGCGGTCCGCTACAACGTGCCCGGCGGCGAGGTCCGCCTGGCGACGTCTACTGTGGACGGCCACGTGCGGCTGGAGGTGTCGAACCACGGCCCGGTGGTGGCCCCGGAGGCGGTCGGCGCGCTGTTCCAGCCGTTCCGGCGGCTGCACGACCGCACCGGTACCGATGGCTTCGGCCTGGGCCTGGCGATCGTCGCCTCGATCGCCCAGGTGCACGGCGGCGCCGTCGACGCCGACCCGCTCCCGGAGGGCGGCCTGCGCGTCACCGTGACCCTGCCGCGGACCTGACCGCCGGCCGGCCGGGCCGGCCGGGGTCTTGTGCGGCTACTTTTTTCAGACTATAAAACAATCATTGAACCAATGATTGGAGGGTCTGTGGCGAAGAAGGCCTCGGTCAAGGACGTGCGGCGGCGCAACCGGGCGCTGATCCTGCGGCACGTCTGGCTGCACGGGCCCACCTCACGCAGCGAGGTCGGGGCGGCCACCGGGCTCTCCCCGGCCACCGTGACCAACGTGATGAACGAGCTCCTCGCCGAGGGCGCCGTCCGCGAGGAGGGCTTCCTCGACTCGGAGGGCGGCCGCCGCCGCGCCATCGTCAGCGTGGCGCACGACGCCGCGCTGGTCGTCGGCGCGGACGTCGGCGAGACCCAGATCGCCGTCGACGTGTTCGACCTCGGCCTCAACCGGCTCGCCAGCCGCGTGTACCCGTTCAAGGGCCGCCGCATCGAGGTCGGCGAGGCCCGCACGGCCATCACCGACCAGGTCACGTCGATGCTCGCCGAGCTCGGCGTCGACGGGCGGCGGGTGCTCGGCCTCGGGCTCGGCGTGCCCGGCATCGTCGAGGAGGACCGGCAGGTCGTGCACGCCGAGGTCGTCGGCTGGCACGGCGCCGACTTCTCCGGCTTCGGCGACCACCTCGGCATCCCGGCCTACATCGACAACGGCGCCAAGTCCACGACCCAGGCCGAGGCCTGGTACGGCGCGGCCCGCGACACCGACCACGCCGTCATGGTGCTCATCGGCGAGGGCGCCGGGGCCGGCATCATCACCGACGGCCGGCTGTACCGCGGCTCGTCCAGCAGCGCCGGCGAGTGGGGCCACACGAAGATCAGCCTCGACGGCCCGCACTGCCGGTGCGGGCGGGCCGGCTGCGTCGAGACGTTCGTCGGCGCGTCCGCCGTGCTGAACCAGTGGCGCGGCCCCGACGAGACCTGGCTCGGCCGCGAGACCGAGGGCGTGGACGCGATCCTCACCGCCTGGCGCGACGGCGACCCCGCCGCGCGGCGCGCGATCGACGGCCTCGTCCGGCACCTCGGGCTCGCCCTGTCGAACCTGGTCAACCTGTACAACCCCGAGAAGATCATCGTCGGCGGCTGGTTCGGCGACCGGATCGCCGCCGAGCTGCTCGGCGACCTCCAGGCCGCCGTGCGCGCGTACGCCCTCGATCAGCCGGGCGGCGAGGTCGTCCTGGTCCGCTCCCAGCTCGGCCCCGAGGCGGCCGTCCTCGGCGCGGCCACCCTGCCGATCAGCCAGTTCATCGAGTCGGGCGCCGGCGTCGACCGCCTGACCACCCCCTGACCACCGCCTGACACACACCCCACCCCCGCCGCCGGCCGAGCCGGTGGCGCGGTCAAGCACACCCTCGGAAAGGACACCCCATGCTGCGCCGATTACTCGCCCCGGCCGCCCTGGCCCTGGCCCTCTCCCTCACCGCCTGCACGCAGGGCTCGCCCGCGACCGAGAACGCCGACGGCAAGGACCTCGCCATCGCGTTCCTGATGCCCTGCTCGACCTGCGCCGACCGGTTCGAGAGCAAGGACAAGCCGTACTTCGAGGAGGCCGTGAAGGCCATTGACCCCACCATCAAGGTGATCGCCGGCAACGCCCAGGGCGATGCCGCGGTACAGCTGCAACAGGCCGAGTCCGCCCTGACCAACGGCGCGAAGGTGATCATGGTCAGCCCGTTCACCGCCGAGGCCGGCGCGGCGATCGTCGCCAAGGCCGGTGCCGCCGGCGCCAAGGTGATCGCCTACGACGGGGCGATCGAGGGCGCGGTGCCCGCCGCCTACGTCTCGTTCCAGAACGAGAAGGTCGGCGAGCTGCAGGGCCGGTACCTGCTGGACAAGCTGCCGCCGGGCGCCACCGTCGCGATGATCAACGGCGACATCACGTCGGCGCCGGGCCGGGAGTTCAAGGCCGGCGCGCACAAGGTCCTCGACCCGGCGTTCGCCTCCGGACGGCTCAAGCTCGGGTACGAGTCCGACACCCCCGGCTTCGACCCGGCCAAGGGCCAGGCGGCGATGGAGCAGGGGCTGACCAAGCTCGGCGACGACGTGCAGGGCGTCATCGCCCCCAACGACGGCCTGGCCAACGCCGTCATCACCGCGCTCACCGCCCGCAAGCTCAACGGCAAGGTCCTGGTGACCGGGCAGGACGCGACCGACGCCGGGCTCGGCAGCATCATGGCCGGCAACCAGTCGATGACGGTGTACAAGTCGATCCGCGCCGAGGCGACGGCGGCCGCGAAGATCGCGGTGGCCCTCGCGAAGGGCGACACCGCCGGGGCGACCCAGCTGACCACCAGCACCGTGGACAACGGCACCGGCAAGGTTCCGGCGGTACTGCTGGACCCGGTCGCCGTCACCCGGGACAACATCGCCGACGTGGTGATCAAGGACGGGTACACCACGAAGGACAAGATCTGCGCGGGACTGGCGGCCGACAAGTGCGGTCTGTGAGTCCCCCGACCCTCGAGCTCCGCGGCGTCGTCAAGCGGTACGGGCGCGTCGCGGCGCTCACCGACGTCGGCTTCACGGCCACCGCCGGCGAGGTGGTGGCCCTGGTCGGCGACAACGGGGCCGGCAAGTCGACGCTCGTCAAGGCGATCGCCGGCACCCACCGCATCGACGCCGGACAGATCCTGCTCGACGGCGAGCCGGTCACCGTCGGCTCGCCGGCCGAGGCCTCGGCGCTCGGCATCGAGACCGTCTACCAGGACCTGGCCCTGTGCGACAACCTCGACGTGACCGCCAACCTGTACCTCGGCCGCGAGCGCCGGCGCCGCCACTCGCTGCTGCTGGACCGGGAGGCGATGCAGGCGCACGCCGCGGCCGTCATCGCCGACCTCTCCGCGCACCTGCCGGACCTCGCCACGCCGGTCGCGGCGCTGTCCGGCGGCCAGCGGCAGGCGATCGCGGTCAGCCGCGCCGCCCTCTGGGGCTCGCGGATCGTGCTGCTCGACGAGCCCACCGCGGCGCTCGGCGTGGCGCAGACGGCGATGGTGTACGACCTCGTGCGCCGCCTGCGCGACCGCGGCCTCGCCGTCGTCGTCATCTCGCACAACATGGCCGACGTGTTCGCCGTCGCCGACCGGATCACCGTGCTGCGGCTGGGCCGCAACGCCGGCGAGTTCCGGCCCGATCGGGACACCACCGACGACGTGGTCGCCGCCATCACCGGGAGCCGGTCGTGATCCGGCGGGCGGGCGGGACCACCACCGTCCTGCTCGGGCTCGTCGTGGTGTGGGGGTTCTTCCAGGTCCGCAACGACAACTTCCTCTCCGCGCGGAACCTGTCGAACCTCCTGCTGCAGATCGCGGTGCTCGGCACCCTCGCCGTCGGCATGGTGATGGTGCTCGTCCTCGGCGAGATCGACCTGTCGGTCGGCGCCGTCGCCGGCGTCAGCGCCGCGGTCCTGGCCCGGCTGCTCGCCGACCACGGGGCACCGGCCGGGCTCGCCATGGCCGCGGCCCTGCTCACCGGCGCGGTGATCGGCCTCGTCCACGGCCTGGTCATCACCTCGGCCGGGATCCCGTCGTTCATCATCACGCTCGCCGGCCTGCTCGTCTGGCAGGGCGTCCAGCTCGCCCTGGTCGGCGACGGCGGGCAGATCCCGATCCGGGACACCACGATCCGCTCGATCGCGTCGAGCTACGTCGTGCCCGCCTTCGGGTGGGTCCTCGCGCTGCTCGTCGTCGCCGGCTTCGCCGGCCTGCGGGCCGTGCGGCGCGCCCGCCGGGCCCGGCACGGCCTGGCCAACCCGCCGCTGCTCCACGAGGCCCCCGCGGTGGCCGCCGTGGCGGTGTTCGCCGCCGCGGTCACCTGGCTGCTCAACTCGTACTTCGGGATCCCCTGGGTCTTCGTGCTCCTGCTGCTGCTCGTGGGCGGCGCCGGCGTGCTCATGACGGGCACCGCGTTCGGCCGGCACGTGACCGCGATCGGCGGCAACCGGGAGGCGGCCCGCCGCGCCGGCATCCCGGTCGCCCGGACCGTGGTCGTCGTGTTCGTGCTCGTCTCCGCGATCGCCGCCCTGGCCGGCGTCGTGGAGGCGTCGCGGCAGTTCTCCGCGTCCAACGCGCTCGGCGGCGGCACCCTGCAGCTCAACGCGATCGCCGCGGCCGTGATCGGCGGGACCAGCCTGTTCGGCGGCCGCGGCCGGATCTACCACGCGATCCTCGGCGCGCTCGTGGTCGGCAGCGTGCAGAACGGCCTCGACCTGCTCGGCGAGCCGGCCGCCGTGAAGAACATCGCCACCGGCGTCATCCTCGTCGTCGCCGTCGTGCTCGACGCGGTGAGCCGCCGCCGGCGCCTCGCCCGCGGCGCCTCCGATTGAGCAGGACTGATCAGAAAGGCTCCATCATGCGCTTTCCCGACGGTTTTCTCTGGGGTGCGGCCACCGCCGCGTACCAGATCGAGGGCGCCGTCACCGAGGACGGCCGCGGACCGTCCATCTGGGACACGTTCAGCCACACGCCGGGAGCGGTCCTGCGCGGCGACACCGGCGACGTCGCCTGCGACCACTACCACCGCTGGCGCGAGGACCTCGACCTGCTCGGCGAACTGGGCGTCGGGGCCTACCGGCTCTCGGTCGCGTGGCCCCGGGTCGTGCCGGCCGGCGCGGGCCCCGTCAACCCGGCCGGCCTCGACTTCTACGAGCGCCTGGTCGACGGGCTGCTGGAGCGCGGGATCACCCCGATGCTGACGCTGTACCACTGGGATCTCCCGCAGGCGCTCCAGAACGCCGGCGGCTGGGCGAACCGGGACACCGCCGCGCACTTCGCCGACTACGCCGCGGTCGTCCATCGCCGCCTGGGCGACCGGGTGCCGTACTGGCTCACCCTGAACGAACCGTACTGCTCGGCCGTCGTCGGGCACCTCGACGGCCGCCACGCGCCCGGCGTGCGCGACGAGCGGACCGCCGTGACCGCGGTACACCATCTGCTGTTGGCTCATGGGAAGGCCGTCGCGGCGCTCAGAGCCGGCGGCGTGACCGGGAAGGTCGGCATCACCTGCAACCTGACCTCGGTCCACCCGGCCTCCGGCGACCCGGCCGACGTGGCCGCGGCGCGCCGGCTCGACCTGCACGAGAACCGGATGTACCTCGACCCGCTGTTCCGCGCGGCCTACCCCGATGACGCCTCGGCCCACTACGCGGCGGTGACCGACTTCGGCTTCGTCCGGGACGGCGACCTCGACCTGATCGCGGCGCCGCTGGACTTCTTCGGCATCAACTACTACGAGCGCCACCACGTCCGCGCCGACCCGGCCGACCCTTCCCGCGGCTGGCAGCGGGTGCCGCCCGCGCGCCCGACCGTGACGGGGATCGGCGTCCACCCGGAGGGCCTTTCCGAGATCCTGGAGCGGGTGTCCGCTGAGTACACCCCCCTGCCGCTGGTGGTGACCGAGACCGGCCTGGCGCTGCACGACTACGCCGGGCCGGACGGGGAGATCGCGGACGACGAACGGATCGCGTTCTTCGAGGGCCACCTGCGCGCGGTGCACGGGGCCCTGAGCCGCGGTGTGCCGCTGCTGGGCTTCTTCCCGTGGTCGTTCCTGGACAACTTCGAGTGGGCGTCGGGCTACGGCGTGCGCTACGGCCTCTACTACGTCGACTACCCGACGCAGCGGCGGACCCCGAAGCGCAGCGCCCGCTGGTACGCGTCGGTGATCCGGGCCAACGGCCTACCCTGAAGCAACCCGCGGGGCCGGCACTCTTGCGGCGTGCCGGCCCCGCGGGCCCTTCGGTCGGTCGACCGACCGGACCCGTGCCACGCGCAACCGCCGCCGGCGTCGTGGGTCACGGTGCGGACAGTGCCTCGGTCGGGGACAGGCGGGCCGCGCGTACCGCCGGGTACAGGCCCGCGGCGCCGCCGATCAGCACCGTCGCCGCCAGTGCGCCGGCCGTCGCCCACGTCGGGACCACGGAGGGCCAGGCCTGGTAGCCGGCGTACCCGGCCGTGACGGCGACGCCCAGCAGGACGCCGCCCGCACCGCCCAGCGCCGACAGCAGCAGCGACTCCGTCAGGAACTGCAGCCGGACCTGGCCGCGGGTCGCGCCCAGTGCGCGGCGCAGGCCGATCTCGCCGCGGCGTTCCAGCACCGAGATCACCATCGTGTTGGCCACCCCGACGCCGCCGACGAGGAGGGCCACGCAGCCCAGGCCCAGCAGCAGCGCCGTCAGTGTCTCGCCCACCGCGCGGCGGGCGGCCAGGACGTCCGACGGTCTGGACACCGCCACCGTGCCCGGTGCGGACGGGTTCGCCGTGGCGGCCAGGACCGCGCGGACGGCTTCGACCTGCTGGTCGCGGCACCGGAGGTACACCGTCGTCGGGTGGCCGTCGAAGCCCAGGGCCGTGACCGCCACGTCCCAGCCCACCAGGACGGCGGCGTCCAGCTCCGGGGCCAGCGGGATCGGGTCGAGGACGCCGACGACCGTGAACCGGGCCGATCCCACGAGCAGCGACGTCAGCGGGCTCGGGTGGCCGATGCCCAGCCGGGCCGCGGCCACCGCGCCGAGGACGGCCGCCGGGTAGCGGGCGGTCGCGGCGTTGAGCCAGGTGCCGGCGCGGACCGTGGCGCCGACCGTGGACGGCAGGCTCAGCCGGGCGGCGAGGACAACGAGGCCGTTGGTCTCGGCCTTCGGGATGCGGTCGGTGCGGTACACGCGGGCCGACTCGACCCGGCCGGTCGCGGCGACCGCCGTGACGGGGGCGATGCGGCCGATCATCGGTTCGGCCGAGTCCGGCAGCGTGGCCGGCCGGCCGAGCAGGGTCTGGCCGGGGGCGACGGTGAGCAGGTTGGTACCGAGCGCGGCGAGCCGCCGGTCGAGCTCGGCCTGCGACGACGACGAGATGCCGACGACGGCCACCATCGCCGCGATGCCGATCGCGACGCCGAGCGCCGAGAGCAGCGCCCGGGCGGGCCGGGTGCGCAGGCCGGCCCCGCCCACCCGCACGACGTCGGCCGGCGCGAGCCGCGCCGGGGACAGCCGGTCCGGCCGCCGCACCAAAGCGAACCGGCCCGCGGACACGCCGGTCGGCCGCCGCACCCAAGCGAGCCAGGCCGGGACCAGCCCGGCCGGCCGTCGCGCCCAAGCGAGCCAGGCCAGGACCAGGCCGGCCAGCCGTCGCGCCCAAGCGAGCCGGGCCGGGACCACGCCGGCCAGCCGTCGCGGCCGAGCGAACCGGGCCGGAACCAGGCGCGTCACGGCGCCTTCAGTGCGCGGGCGACGCCGGCGGAAGAACCGGCGGCTCACGGCGCCTCCTCCAGGCGGCCGTCGCGCAGGCGGACCTGGCGGTCCAGGCCGGCGGCGAGGTCGCGGTCGTGGGTGATGACCACGACCGTGGTGCCGGCCCCGTGCAGCTCCCGCAGTACCGCCAGGACACCCTGGCCGGCCGCCGAGTCCAGGTTGCCGGTCGGCTCGTCGGCGAGCAGCAGCGGCGGGTCGCCCACGACCGCGCGGGCGATCGCCACCCGCTGCCGTTCGCCGCCGGAGAGCCGGTGCGGCTCGTGGCCCAGGCGGTGGCCGAGGCCGACGCGGTCGAGCGCGGCCGCCGCCCGGTCGCGGCGCCGCCGCAGCGGCACACCGGCGTACAGCAGTCCGTCGGCGACGTTGTCCAGGGCCGGCACACCGGCGGCCAGGTGGAACTGCTGGAACACGAACCCGATCCGGGTCGCCCGCAGCGCGGAGCGCTGCCGGTCGGTCAGCGCCGACAGGTCGTGGCCGGCGACGCGGACCAGCCCGCCGGTCGGGCGGTCGAGCGCGCCGAGCATGTGCAGCATCGTCGACTTGCCCGAGCCGGACGGGCCGACGACACCGACGAGCTCCCCCGCGGCGATGCGGAGCGTGACGCCGGCGAGGGCGTGGACGCCGCCGGGGTACACCTTGGTCACCTCGACCAGCTCGATCATGCCGGCATCCCGACGACGAGGCCCTCGCGCAGGGCGGCGCCGGTGACCTCGACCCGGCCGCCGGCGAACAGGCCCGTCTCGACCCGGACGACGTGCGTGGCCGCGCCGTCGACGACCTCGACGCCGTAGCCGCCGTCGGCGAGCGCGACGAGGGCCGCGACCGGCACGGTCAGCACGTCCCGGCGCTCGGCGGCGGTGAACACGACGGTGACCACGGCGGCCTCGAGGCCCGCGACGGCCGCCGGGTCGGCGAGGCGCACCCGCGTCTCGATCCGGGTCTCGGGCGGCGCGTCCGACCCCGCAGGCTGCTCGACGACCGTCGCGACGCGCTCGACCCGGCCGCCGGTGGGGCGCCCGTCGGGCAGCCGCACGGTGACCGCGGCGCCGGCCCGGGCGAGCCGCTGCTTCGACACGTCGAGCAGCACGGTGACGCTTCGATCGGTCCCGGTGTACCGCAGCAGCTCGTCACCGCCGCCGGTGGACGCGTTCACGCCGGCCGTCAGGGCGGCGACCCGGATCGGGCCGGGGGCGAACAGCACCCGGCCCAGCTCGACCGCGCCGGTGCGGGGCAGGCCCAGGTCGCGCTGCCAGCGGCGCACGGCGGCGGCCGTGAACCCGCCGTAGCCGAGGGCGGCCAGGTTGTCCCGCAGCTGGCGCGCGTCGGCGCCGGTGACGCCCGGCGTGAGCGTGCGGTACGCGGCGATGTCACCGTAGAGCAGCACGACGGGCGTGTCGTCGACGCGGTATACGGCCTGGCCGCGGGTGATGACGTCGCCGGTGAGCGGCATCCGAGTGACGACGCCTTCGACGCGGCCGGCGAGGGTCGTCTCGGCGCCGTAGCCGAGGGTGCCCGCCTGCTCGTAGGTGTCGACCATGGTCTGGCGGGTCACCTCGGCGGTGGCCGGCGGCATCCCGGCGCGCCGGTCGCCGCTCCCGTCGCCCGCGCGGCCGACGCGCAGGCCGCCGGCGGCCGCGGCGGC
>NZ_JBEXCY010000204.1:0-20943 GCF_040605515.1 Dactylosporangium sp. NPDC005572
CGGCGGGCTCACCACCGCGGAGATCGCCCGGGCCCTGCTGCTGCCGGAGGCCACGGTGGGCCAGCGGATCAGCCGGGCCAAGCAGCGGATCCGCGATACCGGTACGCGGTTCGAGATGCCCGCGCCGGACGAGCTCGGCGAACGTCTCGGCGCGGTGCGCCACGTGCTGTATCTGATCTTCAACGAAGGCTACACCGCGAGCTCCGGCGAGCAGCTGCACCGGGTGGAGCTGACCCGGGAGGCGATCCGGCTGACCCGTCAGCTGCACCGGCGGTTGCCGGAGGACGGCGAGGTGGCCGGGCTGCTGGCGTTGATGCTGCTGACCGACGCCCGCCGGCCCGCGCGTACCGGGCCGGGCGGGGCGCTGATCCCGCTCGCCGAACAGGACCGCGGGCGATGGGACGCGGCGGCGGTCACCGAGGGCGTGGCGATCCTCACGCGTGCCCTGTCGCGGGCCCCGATCGGGCCGTTTCAACTGCAGGCCGCGATCGCGGCGGTGCACGACGAGGCAGCGCGGCCCGAGGACACCGACTGGCCGCAGATCCTGATCCTGTACGGAATGCTGCACGCGCTCGCGCCCAGCCCGATGGTCACCCTGAACCGGGTCGTGGCCCGTGCCATGGTCGACGGCCCGGCCGCCGGGCTCGCCGCCCTGGACGAGCTGGCCGGGGATCCGGTGCTGGCCCGTCATCACCGCACCGCCGCGGTCCGCGCCCACCTGCTGGAGATGGCCGGTGACCTGGACGGGGCGCGGGCGCACTACCGGCAGGCGGCGCGGCTGACCCTCAGCCTGCCCGAGCAGCGCTATCTGGAGTCGCGGGCCGCAAGACTCCGTTGACGGACGTTGCAGCGGGGTCCCCTCCTACCGCGAGCCGCGGAACAGGGGACCCCTCGTCACCGGCGTGGGTGCCGCGACGTTGCGGCACCGCGCCGGTCAGCCGTTGGCGCGCAGGTCGTCGCTCGCCTCGGTACGCCGGATGTGCACGCTGTCGTCGGCGCCGACGAACACCTCGACCACGTCAAGGCTGTGCTGGCCGTGCTTGCCGGCGGCGAGGCGCACGCCGGGGTGCACCCTGAGGTTGCCGACGCCGACGTGGCGGGCATAGACGTTCTGCACGTTGCCGTCCGTCAGCGACGTGCCCACCATGACGGTGGTCGCGCCGGCGGCGTCCTTCGTGAGGATCACGTGGCCGCGATCGGTGGGTATTGCCATGACGCTCCTTCCGAGCAGGCTTTCAGGTCGGATTCAACGGCTGCAGCGGATCGTGCGGGGCGCTCGGCGAACCGAACATGACCCTCCGCCAGTCGCCGGTGAACGTGAAGATCCCGCTGCTGGTGCGTACGCCGAGCCGGCCCGGGACCCGTGAGCCGATGACGTGCCGCCGGACCGAACCCATGGCGAAGATGCTGTCCAGGTCCGGCCAGAGCGAGATGCTGAGCATGGTGCGCCGCCGCCACTGCACAACCACGCGCGCGGCGATGAGCGCCGGGGCGTGGCGGTGGACGGCCCGCTTGATGCGAACGTGCAGCACCAGCAGGTACACCAGAACGGCAAGGTTTGGACACTCGAAGCGGGTGATGACCACCTGACCGCTGCCCGGTTCGGCGTTGAGCACCCGGCCGGCCGTCAGATCATCAGCCAGCCGCTCACCAGCGCCGCGGCGATCAGTGCGGTGCCGGACACCCGACGGATGATGCTGACCAGCTTCTCCCATGGCAGTCGCTCCTCACCGATCGAGGACAGGGTCGGTCGACGGATCGTCAGGTACACCATCGCGAGCCACGCCGCGGTCCACGCCATGACCAGGACGACGGGCGCGAGACCCGGGGCCACCAGGACCAGACCGGCGAGGGCGACCCAGCCGAACGAGGTCGTCTTCTGCGTCGTGAACAGCATCGCGAGGTCGACGCCCCAGACCAGCCCGAGCGCGCCGGGCTGCATGGTCCGCACGAGCGACTGCGGCACCTGCCGCTGCACGTGCGGTGTCCGCAACGTCAGATCCACCACCCCGAACACCAGGACGACCACGGCGAAGACCACCGCGCGCACCGGTCCGGACAGCAGTTCCTCGACGAGCCTGCCCAGCAGGTACACCGGGACCGCCAGCACGAGCGAGCCGACGAGTCCACCGACGAGCAGGCCCAGCATGAAGCGGACCGCACCGGCCCGGTCATGCCGCAACATCGGGCCGGCGACCCCGGCCATCGACGTGCCTCAAGGACTCTGCATCTGCAGGATCGCGCCGAGCAGCGCGAACGCGATGACGACGGTGCTCACAGGTCACCCGCAGTTGGAGATGCAGGTGTACTTCGTGGCCGATCCGATGATCGTGCCGCTCGAGTTCTTCTTCTCGCAGCAGTTGTACCGGTACACCGGTCCGACCGTGCCGAACGTGCACTGCCACACGTAGTGCGGCCCGGCGGTGCAGCTCGAGTACGAGACGTTCGGCGGGACGAACACGAGCGTGCAGCACGCCCAGTTCGCCGCGTGTGCCGGAGTACTGCTGCCGAAGACCGCGGCGGCGGCCGCGAGCCCGCTGGCCCCGACGCCCGCGAGCACCTTGCGGCGTCCGGTCCGCATCTTCATGATGGTCTGTTTCATGCCACCTCCTGATCGGCGGTACTCAACGAACCCACCGCGTTCAGCACGGCGGGCAGATCCCAGAACAACAGCGCCGACTGCAGGGTCCCGTTGCGGAACAACAGCGCTGCGGGGCTCGTGTCGACGGCGAACTCGCGCTTCACCCACGCGCCGTCCTCGTCGACGAACAACGCGTCGTGGCGATCGATGCCGTGCACGGCGGCGAAGTGCTCGCCCCGCTCCCGGGCCGGGCAGGCGACGATCACGGCGAGGTTCGCCGGTCCGCGGTCGAGCATCGTGCGCACCTGGCCGGCGATCGTCTCGCAGCTGGAGCAGGTCGAGCTGAGCACCAACACGAGCGCGTACTCCTGGTCGGCCACGTGGGCGAGCGCGGCCGGCCAGTACGAGGGGCGGTGCCCGGCCTTGGCGGTGTCGATCGACTCGATGCGGCGACGGCCGTCGTCGTCGGGCGCCGGCACCCGGGACGCCAGCTCGCCGAGCATCGCGAACACCACGACGACGGCGGCCGCGAGCAGGAACACGACGACGCTCAGGAACAGGATCACAGTGACGTTCCCCTCCGTGGACGGATGAGCGGCCAGGCCCAGCCGCGGCTGACGTACAGGCAGAGCAGGAGCATCGCGCCCGCGCCGCCGAGCAGGGCGGGCGCGCCGACGGGGGCCTCGGGCGTCAGGTCCGCCGCGCCGCCGGCCAGGCTCAGCGCGCCGGCGACGGCGAACCCGAGGCCGATCGCGACGTTCGTGAGCCCGAGCGGCCGGCTGTCCCGGTTGCCGAAGCAGCCGCACGGGGTGACGCTGCCGCGGATGATCCCGAGCACACCGAGCGCGGCGACCGCGAGACCCACGCCCGCGACGAGCACACCGCCGGCCGCCCGGGTGGGGTCGGCGAGGAGCGCCAACCCGGCGAGGCACTCGGCGACGGCGTACGCTCGAACGGCGGCCACGGTCGTGAGCGGCGCCGGGACCCGCAGCTCGGCGAGCGCCTGCCGCAGCGGCCCCGGCACGGCGAGCTTGCTCAACCCCGCGTGCACCAGGCTTGCCGCGACCACGCTGTTGACGGCCAGGAGCAGGACTTCGTGCGACGACAACGCCATAGGTCTGACCTTCCGGCAGGTGTGGTGACCATCATGAGTCGGAGCGTCACCGCGTCGTCATCGCACTGTCATCGTCTTGTCCTCGCCGCGAAGCGTTGACGTCCCGGCCGTGATCCAGCACGATCGATGACAGAGGGTGTCACGGGGGTCGAGCGGGGGCTCGATCGGCGCCTCCGTGGCCGGAGGAGAAGTTCGTGAAATTCGCCATCCTCGGCCCGCTCGAGGTCTTCGCCTCGGGTCGGCGCATCAACGTGCCAGGCACCAGGGAACGGAAGATCCTCGCTGCACTGCTCCTCGCCGCCGGGGGACGCAGCTCACTCGACCGCCTCGTCGGCGCGGTATGGGACGCCAACCCTCCAGCCACGGCGCGCAAGCAGGTGCAGAACTGTGTCGCCGGGCTGCGCCGCCGCTTCCTGCGCGCCGGCGCGCGGCCGGAGATCCTCGAGACCCGGCCGGGCGGCTACCAGCTCAGCATCGGCCACGACGAGCTCGATGCCCGCGTCTTCGTCGAACGGGTCAACACGGCCCGCCTGGCGACCACCGCCGGCCGCGCGGAGGAGGCGACCGTCCACTACCGGGTCGCGCTCGCGATGTGGCGCGGGCCGGTCCTCGAGGACCTCGACAGCCAGAGCGTCGCCGCGAGCGCGGCGTGGCTCGCCGAGCTTCAGCTCAGCGCGTCCGAGGAGTGCTTCGACCTGGAGCTGGATACGGGCCGGCACAAGCAGATAGTCGGCGACCTGCTGCAGCTCTGCGCCGAGTTCCCGGCCCGCGAACGGCTGCACGGCCAGCTGATACTCGCGCTGCACCGCAGCGGGCGCCAGGTCGACGCCCACACGGTGTACCGGCGACTGCACCGCCATCTCGCCGACGAGCTGGGCGTCGACCCGAGCGCGGACCTGCTGCGCCTGCGGGACCGCCTGCTGACCCGCCAGTCGACCTGACGCAGGACGCTCCCCCACGCCGTCCTGCGCCCTCGACCGGCAACGGCACGCTACGCCCGGTCCTCAACCGGTTGACTCAGCGGCTGGAGTCCTGCGTGTAAAGCTCTTCCTCGCTGACGACCGGTGCGATGGTGTCCTCAGGACGCCCGACCCGCGCGGCCGACCCGAACATGTGCCCGCGTGCCGGTTGCACGGGTGCGAAGGCGGCGAAGCCCCGCTGTTTCGGGATGTCGTCATACACCGCCTCCATTCCACCCTGCTTCAGGTAGGTCTCATGCCAGAAGCCGGTGCCGCCGCTGTCGCGCAGGAAGTTGCGCCACCACAGCCGGTGCGGTTCAGAGCGTGCCCACGACAGGAGCGAAGGCAGGTCCCGCCAGTACTGGCGGATGCCGACGTGCATGGGGAAGAGCGACCACAGCAGCGACTCGTGCTGCAGCAGGCCTTCAGGCTTGTCGGTCGCGGACCGGCCGATCTGCGGGCCGTAGCCCATCAGCGTTCGCAGGCCGTAGAGCCGGTTGACCCGCATGCCCAGATAGACGACCACGAGGTCCGGATAGGATGACAGGTCGACGGTCTGCCGATTGACGCGGGTAGGCATCGCAGGCGCTCCTTGGCTTGATGTGCGATGAGACCGAGGCTAGTCAAAGGTACTGAATAGGCACTTGACGTCGACTGAACACGGCGGCAGGCATCCACACAGCGCGGTTCGCGCTTCCACCGGCCCCCAGTTATGCGAGCCGGCTGGCGACGAGGATGATCTCGCGTGAGTCCGGGAGTGGCGGCGTTCTTTCCCAGTCGCCGTACTGGTGCGACACCGAAAAGCCCGCCGTCTCGAGCGACAGGATCAGGGCGGGCCCGTCGCGGAAGGCGAGGATGTCGCGGTCCGATGACGTTTCACCGGTGTGCAGGTTGTGCGTGAGGGTGTCGTAGGCGACGAGCGGCAGCGACACCCAGGCCGTCTCATGCCAGAACTCGACGGGGCCCGCAGGGGTGTCCAGCGTGCGCAGCGTCGCCTTCCGTGTCCATCGTTCCCACGCTCGCGCGGCTGGATTGCGGGATTCGAAGGTCAATGTCCCGCCCGGGACCAGGGCGCGGTGCAGGTCCTGCAGTGCGCGCGACCATGTGTCGTCGTCGCGGAACACCTGCGCTGCGTGACCGGACATCACCGCGAAGTCCGCGGAGTTGGAGTCGGCACGGTCGCTGTACCCGAGCCGCCAATCGATATCCGCGCCCCCGTGCCGTTGCCTGGCCACGTGCAGCATCTTCGGGTCCGGATCGATGCCCACCGCTGCGCGACCTCGTGAGGCGAGCAGCCGGGTCAGCGTTCCGGTCCCGCATCCGAGGTCGATCACGCGAGTAGCGCCGAGCTCGTCCGCCAGCGCGGCATAGAAGCGATGGTCATCGTCGTCCGGGTTCAGCTCGTCGTACGCTGCGGCGAAGTCCAGAGCCATTCGTGAAGTCAGCCATGGGGAGTTCGATCCGCGCAACGGATTACCGACGGCCGGCGTGAAAACCTTCTCGGTGTGTCCATCTGGCCGAGTCGCGTTCGTAGTCATGGCGCGGGCCGCACGCTCGCGGGCAAACCGGAACATCATGGATATTAGGGAGATTTGCCGTGAAGTATATGCTGCTGATCCATGCCGCGGCATCCGACGTTGCCGGTGAGGCCGGAGGTACCGATGAGGGTCTCTTCGAGGCCTGGGTGAGCTATGACAAGGCGGTGCGGGATGCGGGGATCTGGGTCTCCGGGCACTCGTTGGCGGACCTGACGACTGCCACGACGGTTCGAGTCGGGCCGGCGGGTGACCGGATCATCACCGATGGGCCGTTCGCCGAGACGCGCGAGATCCTCGGTGGCTACTACGTCATCGACGTGCCGGATCTCGATGTGGCGCTCGACTGGGCCGCCCGCTGTCCCGGCGCGCGTGGCGGCGGGTCGGTCGTGGTGCGACCTGTTGCGGAGTTCGAGGTCTGACGGATGGCCGGGAGCGCGGCAGGCGAGCCGACCGGTGTCCAGTCCCTCGTCGAAGAAGTCTTCCGCGAGGAACGTGGCCGGCTGCTGGCCGCCCTCGTCGGCCGCTTCGGTGACCTCGACCTCGCCGAGGAGGTCACCTCCGACGCGATCGAGGCGGCTCTGGTGCACTGGCCGGTCGACGGCGTTCCACCCAGGCCCGGGGCGTGGCTGATGACGACCGCGCGGCGTAAGGCTGTCGACCGGCTGCGCCGGGACCGGGTCTATGCCGCCCGGCTTGCCGTCCTGCAGGTAGAGGCGGACCGGGCCGATCCCGCCCCACCCGCGGATGCCGACAGCGACCTGCCCGACGAGCGGCTGCAACTGTTCTTCACCTGCGCCCACCCGGCGCTTGCCGCCGAGGACCGGACGGCACTGACCCTGCGCTGCCTCGCCGGCCTGACGACGCACCAGGTCGCGCGGGCCTTTCTCGTCCCGCCCGCGACGATGGCCAAGCGGATCGTGCGGGCGAAGAAGAAGATCCGCGAGGCGCGTATCCCGTTCCGCGTGCCGAGCCCCGATCAGCTACCCCAGCGGCTGCCGGGCGTGCTCCAGGTTGTCTACTCGATCTACACCGAGGGTTACGCGGCCACTTCGGGCCCGCAACTCCAGCGCCTCGAACTTGCCGAGGAGGCCATCCGGCTGGCGCGGATCCTGCGCCGGCTGCTGCCCGCCGAACGTGAGGTCGCCGGGCTGCTCGCGCAGATGCTCCTGGTCCACGCACGGCGCGCCGTCCGGACCGATTCCGACGGCGAGATCGTGCTGCTCGACGACCAGGACCGCAGCCGCTGGGACCGCACGATGATCGAGGAGGGCCGGAGCCTGGTGCTCGTCGCGCTGACCGGCGGTCCGCCCGGGCCGTACGGGGTACAGGCCGCGATCGCCGCGCTCCACGCCGAGGCGGCGGACGTCGCGACCACTGACTGGCCGCAGATCGTGGCGCTCTACGACGTGCTGCTCGCTCTCGTACCGTCGCCGATCGTCGCGCTCAACCGGGCCGCAGCGGTGGCGATGCGCGACGGACCGGAGGCCGGCCTGGCACTGCTCACCGAACTGTCCGGCGAGCCGCTGCTGCGTGGCTACCACCCTTACCTGGCCGCGCGAGGGGACCTGCTACGGGAGCTCGGCCGGTTCTCCGAGGCGTCGGCAGCCTACCGGGAGGCACTCGCCGTGGCCGGCACCGAGCCCGAGCGCCGCAACCTGCACCGCAAACTGCAGGCAATCGAGAACCAGCCACAACGGTGAAAGGAATGTTCGAGCCTGACGTCCATCCCCGGGTGCCCTGTTCGTAGTTGTGCGGTAGGCGAACCGCCTCCGCTTCAACTGCCTGGGAAGGAACCGGTGCCATGGCCGTCCCCACGTCCGCCCGCAGCGAGACGACGCCCGACAACCGCCGCACCACGCGCCTGATCACCTGTGGTGCGGTCGCCGGCGTCGTGTTCATCGGCGTCTCGTTCGCGCAGGCCTTCGCCCGCCCCGGGTTCGAGCTACGCCGGCACGCACTGAGCGCGCTCACCCTGGGTGGCCTCGGCTGGGTGCAGGTGATGAACTTCGTGGTCACGGGCCTGCTGGCCGGTGCCTGCGCGCTAGGGCTCCGGCAGGCGCTGAGGTTCAGCCGGGCCGGCACGGCGGGTCCGATCCTGGTCGGGGTCTACGGCGTCGCCATGATCGGCGGCGGGATCTTCACGCCGGATCCCGCGCTCGGCTGGCCGCCCGGCGCTCCCGCGGGGCTGCCCGTGGAGCCAAGCGTGAACAGCGTGGTACACACCGTCTTCGGCGCCATGGCCTTCCTGTCGTTGATCGCGGCCGGCCTCGTGTTCGCCCGGCGGTTCGCCGGGCAGGGGCACCGCGGGTGGGCGGCCTACAGCTGCGTCAGCAGCCTCGCCGCCTTCATCCTCACCGCGCTGCCCTGGAACGAGGAGAGCGCCAGCGTGCGCTTCGCCGCCGGTGCAGTGGTCATCTCGAGTTGGCTGGTCGCCCTGTCCTGCCGGATTCGCCGCGAACGGGAATGACGCCGCGTCAGCCTGTGGTGAGGTGCCGGGCCAGGCGCAGGCTCAGCGCCGCCAGGGTCAGCGTCGGGTTCGCCGCCGGTGAGCTCGGGAACACCGAGTTGTCGCACGCGAACAGGTTCTCGTACGCGTGGAAGCGCAGGTCGGCGTCCACCACCGACGTGCCGTCGGCGCCCATGCGCAGCGTGCCGACCTCATGCGCCACCCCGCCGAGCTTCGCGGTCGCCAGGTCGAGGTTCTCGCCGTCCACCTCCTCGGCGCCCAGCCCGGCCAGCACCGTGGCGGCGACGCCGCGTACCTCCTCGACGAGCGCGGCCGGCAGCGGGTACGGCTGGACGTCCACCCGCACCGGCCGGTCCGGCGGCCCGTCCAGCTGGACCAGGTTGGTCTCCACCAGCGGCGCGTTGAACAGGAACACGATCTCGCCCAGGGTGGCGTCGGCCTTGGCCTGCCGATGCCGGCGCAGGTTGTCCGGGTCGATGTAGCGGCCCTGGTTGAAGTCGGCGCCGAGCTCCACCACGACGTTGTACGGATGGTTGTCCGGGCTGGTGGCGCGGTGCCGGGACCACACCTTCGCCGAGGCCTGCGTGGCGGCGGACGGCGATCCGGCCGGCAGTGAGAAGTGGGTGAACATGATCGGGTGGTCGGTGATGCCACGCCCGATCATCCCCGCGGGGTCGGCGAGCCCCGACTGCAGCGCGATCTTCGCCGACTCGATCGTGCCGGCGCTCAGCACCACCGTGTCCGCCCGGTAGCTGCGCTGCCGGCGGCCGAGCAGGTCGTAGCAGACGACGCCGGTGGCGCGGGCGCCGTCCAGGAGCACCCGCTGCACGGCGTGGTTGAGGTTCACGGTGGGCCGGCGGGCGCCGCCGTCGACCGCCAGCCGGTCCTCGCTGAGCAGGTCCGCGGTGGAGAACATGCCGCCGGGCACGGACAGCGGGGTGTACCCCTGGTACTGCACCGCCACCGGCGCGTCCAGGTGGTCGAAGTCCGGCAGCAGCTCGGCGAGGCGCCGCTTGGTCTGCTCCTGGAACGGCGAGCCGAGCGGCCCGTTGCGGTTGAGCGCGTCCTCGGCGAGGCGGTAGCCGGTGGTGGTGAGGTACTCCGCGACCGCCGCCGGCCAGCCCACCAGCTCCCACGCGCCCATCCGCGGGATCAGCCCGCCCCAGAACACCGAGCGCCCGCCGAGGTTGAACGCCTGCGCCCCGCCGAAGAACGAGCCCGGCGCGTTGACGTAGTTGGCGAAGCTGAAGTCGCCGAACAGCCCCCACACGTTCTTGTCGAACTGTCCGATCCGCAGCCGGCGCGGCAGGTTCGCCACGTGGGTGGGGAACAGCAGGGAGCCCGCCTCCAGCACCAGCACGTCCGCGCCGGCGTCCGCGAGCTCGTCGGCGAGCAGCCCGCCGCCCATGCCCGAGCCGACCACGATCACGTCGTAGACGTGGTCCTCGTCGTGCGCGGGCGGGAACAGCAGCTGCTGCACCCGGCCGTTCTCGGTGACCACCGCGGGCTCCGGCGCGAACGTCACCGCCGCGTCGGTGAAGTCGTACCGCCCGCCCGGGACCGGCTGCACCACGAGGTCGGCGCCGGCCATCCAGGTGGTCCCGTCGAGCACGAACTTGAAGACGAGCGGGCCGGGCCGGTCGGCGAGCGCGAACGTCCACGCGCCGTCGGTGAAGACCCCGGGATGGTCGGCGATCCAGCCGTCGTCGGCGGTGCGCAGCACCACGGACTCGTCCGGCGGGTGGACCTCGGTCACGAACCGCACCTCGAACACCGCGACAGCCTGGCAGCGGATTGTCAGCGGAGTGTTGCGGCCACGTGTCCGGCGACCGACCGCTGTGGATACGCCGCGGCGTGGGCGCTCACCCGATCAAGCGACCGGGGGCTGCTGGCCCGCGGCGGAGGGGTTTGCCAGCCGCGGCGCCGGGTACCCGCCCGTGCCGTGATCCGGCGCAAGCGGCTGCACGAGGACCGGCCGGGCCTGGTGTCAGCCTCGTACCTGCCGGGCGGTGACCTGGCCGACGCGCTCGCCGCGGCGCCTCGCTGGCCCGACCGGGCCAGGGTCCTGCTGGGCGCGGTGGCGGGGCTGCGGCTCGCCCCGCTGTACGTGCTGAGCATCGTCGTCATCGGCGTCGTCCTCGACAGTGTCGCGGATCCGCACACGCGGGACCGGGTTGTCGCCGCGAACTCCACGAACGTCGCCAACCTCGAACAGCACCGGTTCTGGACCCTGCTGACGAGCGCCTTCGTCCTCGGCAACGGCGTCCAGCCCACCGCGGTGGCGTCGCTGCTGCTGCTCACGAGCGTCGCGGAGCTGCTGTGGGGGCGCCGCCGGCTCATCGAGGTGTTCTTCCTGACCCATGTGATCGCCAGCTGCCTGGTGTTCGCGGTACTGCAGGCCGGCCTGCGGTACGACTGGCTCCAACGGGCGATCGCCAACGTCAGCGACGTCGGGACGAGCTACGGCGCCCACGCCGTCGGCGGCGCGCTCGCGTTCAGCTTCCCGGCCCGGGCCCGGCGGGTCCTCATCCCGCTGGAGCTGGTGTTCGTCGGGCTGCCGCTGCTGCTCGGGCGCACGTTCACCGACCTCGGCCACCTGCTGGCCACGCTCATCGGCCTGCTCGCAGGATGGCAGATGCGTCACCGCCCGCTGGCGGGCAGGTTGCGCCTGCCCCGCGTGCTGCGGGCCGACCGGGCGACGGTGTTCGCGTTCGACACGGAGGCCGAGGCCCGCTCCGGGCTGGTCGCGGTCCTGCACCTGCAGGAGCATCGGCAGCTCCGCCTCGCCGATGCCGTCGTCGCCTGGTCCGACCGCTCACCCGAGCGGGCGTACCGCATCCACGAGCGCGAGACGCGCGACCTCGGGGTGCTCGACGGCGCGCTGGTGGGGGCGGCGTGGGGCGTGGTGCTCGGCACGGTCGCCGCTGTACCGCTGACCGGCCTGGTCGTCGGCGCGGTCCTCGTCGCGGCCGTCGCCGGCCTGCACGATGCCGGCCTGTCCGACACGGTCGTGGTCCGCAGCGTGCGTGCTGTGCCGCCGGGCCACGCCGTGCTCGTGCTCCTCACCGACCCGACCGACCCGGCCGGCCTGCCGCGCTGCACCGCCGTGCTCGCCGGCGCGGGTGGCACGCCGGTCGAGGTTCCCGGCCGGTGATAGGCGGGCGCGCGGCGGGGTAGCAGAGTCTGGTGACGAGCGACGTCCAGAGCATGCCGGCCAGGTTGCTCACCCGGTTGGGCGATCAGTGCGACGCCCTGTTCGGGCCGGCGGTGACCGCGGTACTGCAGCGGCGGTTCGACCGCCTGTGGACGGGTCCCGCCGCCGCGCTGCTGGTGGTCGCGCTGGCGGTGGCCGCGCGGACCGGGCCCGGTCACGCCTTCGTGATGCAGCACGCCGTCACGCACCCCGGCGATCCGCTGCCGGTCACCCTTGTCCGGCTGCCGCTGTCGATGTTCGCGCCGGCCGCGCTGCTGCCGTTCTGGTTCGCGGTACTCCAGGTGCTCGTCGTGTTCTCGCTGAGCCAGGCCGTGCTCGGCGCGTGCCGCACGCTCACGGTCGCCATGCTCGGGCACACCCTCGCCACCCTCTCCGCACCGATGTGGCTCCTTGCCGGACCGCCGCTCGGCCTCGCGCACAGCTTCACGCACCTGCGCGACGCCGGCCCGTCGGCGGCGGTGGTGACGCTGCTGGCGTTCACGGCGGTGACCTGCCGGGTCGACTGGCTGGTGGTCGCGCTGGTCGCCTACCACCTGGTCGAGCTCGGGCTCGTCGTGAGCCTGGCGTCGCGCGAACACCTGATCGGCACGGTCACCGGCGTGGTCGCTGCCACGGCCACCGCCGTGGCAGCACGTGGAACGGCGCCCCGGCGGCGATCGGCACGGCCGGCGGCACGATCCGGGTAACGTGCCGGGACGCGGGCGATCCTGCCAAGGGTGCGCGCGGCGTTCGGCCTGCTGGCCCCGATGAAGAACCGGACCTACCGGGTGCCGTACCACGACATGTCTGCAGCCGGCCGCCGCCGGGGCCGCCGGCGATCTGCGGGAACACGGTGGCCTCGGGCCGGGTCAGCCGCCGCACCCGGGCGACGATCCGCCGGCGTGCCGAGATCAGCTCGTTGATCACCATCCAGCGTACGTAGGACTCGGGCGCGTCCAGCGAAACGATGCGCGACCACCGCGGCTGCACCTTGACCAGGACGTCCTGCAGCACGTCGGCCCCGGTGCCCGGGTCACCGGCCAGCGCCGTCGCGTAGCGGGTCAACGCCGGCAGGCGGGCGGCCAGGAACTCCTCGAAGCTCAGTGGCTCTCGTCGCACATCACCTTCACGAAGCCGCACCCCCGATCTGTTGCATCGCGGCCACGCGCCGGCCGGCGGTCGCCGGGCCGGTCCACAATGGATGGTTGCTGCCGGTCCGTGTGCAAAGTGTCACGTGTCGGAAAGCGTCACGTTGGGTACGACTTGAAGGGTTTGAGACTGCGAAGCCAGCGAAACCCTGGGGTAAATGTATGCGTTTGCGTGGCAACGGCGTGCTGTCCGCCGTTTCGTCTCTGCTGATCTGTGGACTGGTCGCCGGCGTGGTGGTGGCCGCCGCGCTGCTCCCGGCGCTCGCCGTGTCGGGCCTGGCCGCCAAGTCCGGCGCCGACACCTTCGAGGGCATGCCGACGGACCTCGACGTACTGCCGTCGCCGCAGATCTCGTACATCTACGCCAGCGACGGCAGGACGCTGCTGGCGATGATGTACGACGAGAACCGGCGGGACGTGCCGATCACCGACGTCGCGCCGGTCATGGCGCAGGCGATCGTGGCCGCCGAGGACACGCGGTTCTACCAGCACCACGGCGTGGACCTGAAGGGTGTGGCCCGCGCGTTCGTGAACAACCAGAACGGCGGCGATCAGCAGGGCGCCTCGACGCTGACGATGCAGTACGTGCGGCAGGTCTCCGCCTACTCCGCGCGCACGCCGCAGGAGGTCGTCGAGGCCACCGACAAGACGCCGGCCCGCAAGGTGCGGGAGATGAAGCTCGCGGTCGCGCTGGAGAAGAAGCTCTCCAAGGAGCAGATCCTGGAGCGGTACCTCAACATCTCGTCATTCGGCCACGGCGCGTACGGCATCTTCGCCGCGTCGCAGGTCTACTTCGGCAAGGACCCGAAGGACCTCACGCTGCCGGAGGCGGCGCTGATCGCCGGCCTGGTGAAGGCGCCGACGACCAACGACCCGGCCACGGCCGAGGGCCTGCCGCGCGCGCTGGAGCGGCAGAAGTACGTGCTCGCCCAGATGGTGACGATGGGCTACATCACCAGGCAGCAGGCCGACGAGGCGGCAGCCACCGAGCTCACGATCGTCGGCCGGCGGACCCCCGAGGGCTGCGAGGCCGTCCAGCGCGCCGACCTCGGCGCCGGCTTCATGTGTGACTACCTGCGCCGGTGGTGGCTCGAGCAGCCCGCGTTCGGCGCCGACGCGTACGAGCGGCAGAACAAGCTGCGCTCCGGCGGCTACACCATCGTCAGCTCGATGAGCGTGCAGGCCCAGGCTGCCGCGTTCAAGTACGCCCAGAACCAGCCGGGCGCCGGCGACTCCGTCAAGATCGGCGACTCCGAGGCGGTCATGCTCGCCGCGATCGAGCCGGGCACCGGGCGGGTGCAGGCCCTCGCGACGAACCGCAACTTCAGCAACGACCAGACCGACAACGGGCCCAGCACCAACCCGGCGAAGAAGGGACAGAAGGGCAACTATCCCAACACAACGGTACCGCTCATCACCGGCGGCCCGGAGGTCCCCGGCTACCAGGCCGGATCGTCGTTCAAGATCTTCTCCGCGGTCGCCGCGCTGGAGGCGGGCCTGCCGCTGTCGCACACCGAGAACGTCCAGAAACAGTTCGTGTCCGACTATCCGGTCGACCCCGGCAGCCCCACCGCCTGCAACGGGGCGCACTACTGCCCGAAGAACTCGGGTGACCAGGCCGGGGACTTCAACATGTGGCAGAGCTTCGGCATGTCGCTGAACACGTACTTCGTGCCGCTGCAGCAGAAGGTCGGCGCCGAGAAGGTGGTCGACGTGGCGCAGCGGCTGGGCATCCAGTTCCGGTCCCCGAACGACGCTGAGCTGGCCGCCGACGCCCACCTGTGGGGCGCCTTCACGCTGGGCGTGTCGGACACGACCCCGCTGGACCTCGCCAACGCCTATGCCACGCTGGCCGCCGACGGCAAGTACTGCGCCCCGACCCCGATCGTCGAGATCCGGGACCTCGACGGCAACAAGATCGACGCCGGCAGCCCGCAGTGCAAGCAGGTCGTCGACCCGGACGTGGCCCGCGCCGCCGTGGACATGGCCCGCTGCCCGGTCGGCGACCAGTCCGCGTTCAACGCCTGCCCCGCCGGCGGTACGGCCGCCGGCGTCCACGGCCAGGTCGACCGGCCCGTCGCCGGCAAGACCGGCACCACCGACAGCGAGAAGAGCGCGACGTTCGTCGTGATGGCCAAGCAGCTCGCGGTCGCCGGCATCGTCACCGACCCGGACAACCCGCAGACCGACAAGACGATGTCGCACCCGGTCATCAACAACGCGGTCGCGTACACCCTCAAGGGCGCCCTCGCCGGCGTGCCCGCGGTGAACTTCACCGCGCCGAGCCACGCCAAGGCGTTCGGCGGCTGACCGCGTCTCGCACCCCTGAACGAGACAGGGCCGGATGCCGGTCACTGGGCGTCGCCGGCTGGACGGGGGTCGGCACAATGGCGCGGTGAGCGACGCATCTCACTCGCTGCGGGACGGGCAGGTCGCGGGACGCGCGACGGAGTTGGCGCCACGGTCGCCGGCCAGGAACACTCGGCGCATCCCGGACAACCCCGGACCCGTTGCGGAGCGATAGCGGGTTTGCCCTGGAAATCTGCGCGGACCGCACCCGCGGACCCCGCGTCGGGCGTGTTTGACGAGGGCAGTCGGCGTCGCGATCGAGCGGCCGAGCCCGGCAGCAGCTGGCTATCGGAGAACCGACCCTCGTCGCCCCTCCTGGTGCCGCCGGTCCATCGCACCGGGCGCGCCCACGCTTGCCTACGACTGGAGCGCTTCGATGGCGGCAATCAGGTGGTTGCGGCCGCCGACGACGAAGCGGTGCTCGGTCCCGGAGGCCGTCATCACTGCGAGGCCGTTCGGCACGATGCGCAGGTTGCTGTACTTGCGCATGGAGACGATCTCGGCGAGCGGAACGTCCAGCGGCTGTGTCTGGATGTTGAGCCCGTGCGCCCGAAAGTGCAGGTGCGTGTCGGTCAAGGTCAGGTGACCGCCGACGCTCTCGGCACCGCGCCACAGATTGGCCCGCACACGCATGATGACGTCCTCGTCGTTGCCCACGCGGCTATTCTCGGCGCTGGTCGTTCGAGGGGCCAGCCGCACCCGGTGGCCGAGGTAGCGGTCCCGCCGCTCACCACGCGAGGGCGGCTGCACCCGGCTTGAAGGCATCAACCAAGCTGCGGCGCAAACGACGCCGAGATGCGTCCAGTGCGGTTCCAGCGTCGCCGAACTGCCTGTCACGGCACGATGACGAGCCTGCTGCCGCGGAGATCGGTGCGTTGCCAGGCGCTCTCGAGATCGCTCCGCGGGACCTTCACCACGTCGAAGGTCAGCTCGCCGGACTGCGCCCATGCCACGACCTGGCTGTACACCTCATGCATGGTCTGTGGGGTGAGCCCTTTGGCCGCACCGTAGATCTCGACCCCGGAGGTCCGCAGGCTCTCCGCGGCGAGAACGAGCGCGCCGCCGGCGGACTCGCCGACCTGGATCAGCCGGGTCGGTTTGGGGAACGCGAACGACTGCGGGACCAGCGATCGCAGCAGAATCTCGGTGGGCCGGCCCCAGAGGAAGTCCAGCACGACGTCATAACCGTCCCCTTTGGCATCGAGGTACGCCTGCTTCAGCACTTCGTCCGGTACGGCGGTGTTGATCACCGCGTCGGCGCCCAGGGTTTGTACCTCACGCAGCTGGTCGTCGTCGCGGCCGGTCGCGACGATCCTTCCCGCGCCGAGCAGCCGGGCCACCTGCACCGCGAGCCGCCCCGCCACCCCGGTGGCGCCCTGCACGAGCACGGTCTCGCCCGGCACGAAGCCGGCGGCGGTCGTGATCGACATGCCGGTGATCGCCGTGCCCAGCACGGTCGCGATCGCCGGATCGACACCCTCCGCGATCGGCATGTAGGCGCCCTTCGGCACCACGGTCCTCTCGGCGAGCGCGCCATAGGGCGGGCGCGGGTTGCCGAACCCGACGAGGGTGCCGTCCGGCAGTGCGCCGATGCCATCGAAGGCGGGAATCGCCGGCAACTGTGCGATGTACTGCCGGCTCGCGTAGTGCGTGCCGGCCGCAATGCGCTTGTCGACGTTCTCGACCGCGACCGCCTTCACGTCAATGACCACCTCGTCGTCGCCGGCCACGGGATCCGGGAAGTCCTCGTAGCGAGGGATGCCAGCGATCTCGTGCAACACCGCCGCCTTCATCAGACCCCCCGGCCGAAGAGCGCCGCGATCCGGCGCTGCCAGGCAGGCATGAACCGGGGAGAGCGGGCGGGCGAGTGGTTCCACCTGTCGTTCAGCGAAGGGCGAGGCGCGGCGCCGCCGAGGCGCCGCGAGCGGCCGTGGACCGCCGCGCCCTGGTGTCCGGCCGGCCGCTCGGCATGCGCGGGGACTCCGGGAATGCGATGGGTCGCCCAGTGCAGCAGGCCGCCCAACGAGCGCTTGTTCGTCATCGTCGTCTCCCTCTCTATCAGTGATAGAGAGACTCTAGCACTGATAGAGTACCGACGGGAGGTACCGAATTGGCGTTAGACCGACAGCGGATCGTCGCCGAGGCCGTCGCCCTGCTGGACGCCGAGGGTCTCGACGGCGTGACGACCCGCAAGCTCGCCGCGCGGCTCGGTGTGCAATCGCCGACCCTCTACTGGCATGTGCCCAACAAGGCGGCCTTGGTCACCGCGATTGCCGACGCGATCCTCGACCAGGAGTTCGGCGACATGTCACCGCCCGAGCCCGATCAACACTGGCAGGAGTGGCTGAGCGGCCTGGCCGAGCGGCTGCGCCGAGCGCTGCTGGCCCATCCGGACGGCGCCCGGGTCATCTCCGCCGCTCAGCTCTCCCGCACCATGGCAGCGATCTCCGAACTGGCCATGAGTACCCTGGTGGCGCGCGGCATCCCGTTGCGACACGCCCGCGTGATCGTCCTGACCGTCGAGCGCTTCACGGTCGGCCACGTCCTCGAGGAGCAGGCCCCCCGCCCGGACGCGGAGGCGCTGAAGAACTTCGACATGGCCGAGTTCACCGAGCAGCACCCGACCGTGGTGGCCGCGGTCACCGAGTACTTCCGACCTGGCCGCACCGTGGACGACCTGTTCCACGACTGTCTCGAGGTGGTCATCGCGGGCGCCGCGGTCAAAGCCGAAGCCGCCTCCTGACCGATCATCCGCCCTGCAGCAATACATCGGGCTCTTCGCACAGCCACGAGGCGCAGGTCGTGCATCGGTTCGGCGTTGATCTAGGCCCTGGTCTGCCTGCGGCCGTTCTGGTTCAATACCGCGATGGCCGAACGTCACGCTGCCCCGCCGCCCCTGGTAACGGTGCTGGCGATCTTGCTGTACATCGGCGGCGGGCTGCTCATTCTGTCTGCGCTGATCGGCTTGAGCTCGGCAGGCGCCGTGACCGGCATGTTGCCGCCGTGGGGTCTGGCACTGTACGGGGCGCTGTGCGTCGGGCTGGCGCGAGCGCTGCAAGTGGGTCTGCGGTGGGCCTGGCTGGTCGCGATGGGCCTGTGCTGGGTCGGGCTGCTCCTGGCGGTGGTGTACCTGTTCGCTCACGGCTTGCAGGCGGCCGTCACGCAGGGCATCTGGCCGGCGGTGTACCTGGTGTTGTTGACCCGGTCGAGTGTCCGTGAATGGTTCGCGCCGAGATCGGCTGCGATCGAAGAATTGCCGACGGGCGAAGAGTAGCGGCGACGAGCGTTCGAGCTACTCGGCGATCCCAGGAGGACCCCAGCGCTTCACCCTGCGCTCGGGCACACCGTCGGCACCCGGCCAGAGTTGGACACGCCAACGATCGCCGGGAGTGGTCGAGCCGGGCCAGCCACGATTGACGAAACCGCGACCCGATATGCGCACGGCGTACCGACCGCTGGGCACCTGGAAGGTCACATGCGCATCGGTAGGGCTGAAGTAGTGAAGGACGCCGTCCACCACCAGGAGACTGCCTTCGAGAACCTCCTCCCATTCCTCCGCATCGTCGGGCGGCCGCTCGTTCCACTGCTCCACACGGAACGGCATCTCGAAGTTGTTCTGGTGCGGAGAGATGACGACGAGCCCGTGTTCGTCGCCGGCGATACCCGAGCCGGCAACAGCCCGTTCCAGCAGAGCCATGTAGTCCGCTTCGAGCGACAGGTTACCGCTGAGACTGAACTGCCCGTAGTCGAGCCAGACAAGCCTTTCTTCCGCCTGACGAGGTACCGGCACGGTCACGGGTGTCATTGTGCCCAGCCTGACAACGAACCACTACTCAGCCGCATCAAGAAGACGAGTATGGCGGCGGCCCTGCCGAATGCAGGAAGAAGTCGAACACCTCTTGCGGGTCCGGGTAGCCCTTGAGAGCCGCTTCGCATTCGGACCTTGACATCGGCGGGCGCAGGCCGGCCCGGCGGCAGAAGTCGAGCAACTCCTCGGCGCCGAGTGTGCGTCGTCGATCAGCGTAGTTCGAGCTGGACGCCGTCCTCAGTGAGGTAGCGGACCAGGTCGTCGAAGGTGACGGCGGGCAGCCAGCTCTTGCGGTCATAGCCGGAGACCAGGTGGGTGCGAGCAACCTCGGAGTGGTGCCAGATCATGCGGAAACCTGGGGTTGCGCCGCCGTCTCCGGTGGCGGCATTCTCGTGCAGCCAGAACAGATCGCCGCCGAACCAGCCGCCGGGGCCGTTGATCGCCTCGCCGATCGCGCAGAAGAAGGCGTCATAGTCGGTGATGTAGCGTCCGTCCAGGTGGTACACCGTGCCCGCGGGCTTGTCCGGAGCGTGGCTGCGGTGGACTGCGGCTGCGCGCACCCAGAGATGGCGATCGTTGCGATTGTGCTTCGCCCAAAGGTTGGGCTCGGTCGGGCCGCCGGCGCGCCACATGTCCCAGAGTGGGCGGTCGTTGGCCGCCATCGGTTCCGGGATCCGCGCGTCCAAGGAGATGTCGACGAGGTCGTCACCGAGGGTCGATGGGCGGGTGGCCACAACGTTTCCGAACACGCGTTGTCCCCAGCTCATCTTGTGGACCGTGCCGTCGACGCGCACGTGCGCCAGCTCGGCCTCGAATGATCCGGTGAGCCCGGGACGGCAGCCCAGCAAGGTCAGCGGCGGGCCCGGCGGCCAGCTGTCCGGCCGCTCGTGGAACAGACCCGCGATGTCACCGCACTCGCCGGCCGGCGTCTCCTCGTGGTGAGACCCGTCCGCTGCCGACCATGCGATCAGCCGATAGCCGAAGACGGCCGGTGCGACGGTGCCGCCACAGTTGTTCTCGTCGTCGCGGCGATGGCCTTCGAGGTCGATGTCGAGCAGACCGGACCCGTCCGCGGCAGGCCGGTGTCCGATGACACGGACGTCGATCAGCTCCTCCATGGTGTCGTAGCACCCCTTGCACCCGGGCTCGCAGCTTTCGCCCACCGGCCGGCCGGGGATGTGCGCGCCCTCGATGACGAAGTTGCCGAACCAGGACGGCCCCGTGCCGTCGATCGCGGCGCGAAGTCGTCCGGACGGCAGGCAGCTCAACAGGGTGTACCGCTCGTACAGCGGCACGGGCGGGAACACACGGTCGACGAAGAGCCCATCGATATCCGCGCAGTCGGTGAGGGTGGCGCCGGTCCTCTCGTCGACCAGGCGCCAGCGCAGTGGGATCGGCACGCCTGACCGTAGCCGCTGGACGCGCTTCGCGACCAGCGTGCAGACCGGCAGGTCTCCGCCCGACGGCGCTCGCGAACGGCTTCGTCGGTGTGCTGTGCTCAATGTCGTGGGTATGGATATGCAGAGCTTCGCCGTGTCGCTCGATGCCGGTCCGGTGCGGGCGATCCGTGCCGACCCCGAGTTGTGGGCGTCGGCCAGCGATCAGCCGCCGTTCTGTGCCGCTTGGAGCGACGAACCGCTGCCGGACGTCAGCCGGGCTCTGCTGGCCTCAGTGCCGGCCGGTACCGGCTGGGTCCATCATTTCGACGACCGTTCGTTCCAGCAGGCGGAATACCTGCTCGACCCGGTGGCGTACCGCGCGGTTCGGACGTGGGAGGAGCGGGAGC
>NZ_JBEXCY010000205.1:0-20941 GCF_040605515.1 Dactylosporangium sp. NPDC005572
CGCGTGGAGGCGCTTGACGTGCTCGTCACGACCACCGTGGGGGAGGACGCATGAGTGAGCCCGAGATTCGGCCCGGCGCGCTTGACGGAGTCAAGGTTCTCGACCTGACGCGGTTCCTTCAGGGTCCCTATGCGACCCGCATTCTTGCCGACCTCGGCGCAGAGGTCATCAAGGTCGAACGGCCGGGAGGCGAGTGGGACCGGCGACTGCGCCAGGCACCTGACGGGTACGCAGGCTTCTTCACGGGCCTCAACCGCGGCAAGAAGTCGATCGCCGTCGACATCACGCGCCCGGAGGGTCGCGATATCGTGAAAGCCCTCGCCCGAGAGTGCGATGTCGTCGTGGAGAACTTCCGACTTGGCGTCATGGAGAAGCTGGGCCTGGGCTACGACACGCTGCGCGAGGAAAACCCGCAGCTCATCTATGCCGCCGCGTCGGGATACGGCCCACTGGGCCCGCGCAGCAACGAGCCCATGTTCGACATGGTCGCGCAGGCCGTCTCGGGCCTCTCGGACTTCGTGCGCACCCCGGACGGGGCACCGCGACTCGCCAGTCGCGGGATGGCCGACTCGGCCGGCGCTGTCTTCCTGGCCATGGGCATCCTGACCGCACTGCTTGCCAAGGAGAGAACCGGACGCGGCCAGCGGGTCGACGGCTCGCTCGTCGGATCCTGCCTGGCCATGCACACTGCCGAGGTCACCATCGCACTGCACGGCGACGAAGTGCAGCGGACCCAGGGCCGAGTGACGTCGACCTCAGGCGCCTTCCGCTGCAGGGACGACCGCTGGGTCGTCATCGGCGCCACAGATCAGAAGGTGTGGAACGGACTGACCACGGCCCTCGACAGGCTCGACCTGCGCGACGACCCGCGATTCGCCAAGAGCCGGATCCGTGAACAGCATCGCGACATCCTTGAACCCATCCTCGAGGAGACGTTCCTGACCGCCGACCGAGACACCTGGGTCGAACGGATGCGGGACAACGGCGTACCTGTAGCTCCCGTCAATACCTTCGTCGAGGCCGCCCGGGATCCTGACGTCCTGGCGAACGGCTTCGTCGTCGAGCAACCGGACGCGACATGGGGGACCATCCGCACAGTCGGCAGCCCGTTCCTGCTCAGCGTCACCCCCGCACGGGTCGGAGGCTGGACCCCGGAGCTCGGCGCAGATACCACCGACGTGCTCAAGGACCTCGGTGTTCCCCCGGATCGAATCGATGAGCTGGTGGCCCACGGTGTGGTCGAGCAGGTCCAGGTCGCGTGCGAGCCGTCGGACTCGCCGCACGTAGCGGAAGAGGTGGACAAAGCTTGAGGTACGGAACTCCTGAGAGCATCGCGGCCGCAGCCGGACAGGTGCTGTACGAAGTCGATGCAGCCTCCGGCATCGCTTACCTGACACTCAATCGCCCCGAGAAGCACAATGCCATGAGTGTCCCGATGCGGGACCGCATCATCGACCTCATGGCGCGGGCCGGTGATGACCCGCAGGTGCGCGTCGTCGTGATCCGCGGCAACGGCAAGTCGTTCTGCAGCGGCAACGAGATCAACGAGCAGTGGGGCCAGAAACGACCGCACGAGCGACGTCGCACGCTGACGGTCGGGTACCGATACGGCGCGGACATGGCGTGGGGTCGGCTGGGATTCAGTCAGGCAATCTCTCGTTCGCCGAAGGTTACGGTCGCGCAGCTGCACGGTTACTGCGCAGCAGCCGCCTACTTCATGATCGCCTGCAAGGTCGACGTGGTGACGGCCGCCGAGGACACGCGGATCGGCGCACTCGAGGCTCGCTTCCTGGGCCCGGCCGGTGCGGTCGCCAGCGTGCACATCAACCGGATCCTGGGTATGAAGGCGGCCCGACGTACCGGGTTCACCGCGATGCCGTTGAGTGGGACCGAGGCGCACGGTCTTGGCCTCGTCGACACCGTAGCGCCGGCAACCGCGCTTGCCGAGACCACCCATGCGATCGCGGCGGATATCGCTGCCCGTCCGCCCGGTCACCTGCTCTACCTGAAGTCGAGACTTCGCGCTGCGGAGGGCCTGATGGACACCAGTGTTCCCTCGATCACCGGGCTCCTGGTGTCGCACTTCTTGCAATCGGGTCCGGACGAGATGGACTTCTGGAAGACCGCGAAGGAGGTCGGCGTCGGTGGTGCGCTCGACGCTGACAAGAAGCGAAAGGGCGCGGCGGATCCCCGCGCGGGGGTGAAGGCATGAGTTCGGTCGACCTTCGTATAGCCGGTGGCCGCGCGTACATCGAGGTGGATAGCTTCGCCCCGCTGACGTCACACGATCCTGCGTTCGCAGAAGAACTTGCCGCAGCCGTCATCGAGGCATCGGACCATGATCACGTCAAGGCGATCGTCCTGCGTGCCACGGGATCAGACTTCGCGCCGGCGGTGTCGACCGGGTTCCCGTCGGCTGCCGAGGCGCCCACCACGTGGCACCGGTCCTTCGCTGCCTCGACCGCGGTGTACCAGGCGACCTGCTTTGCCAAGAAGGTCGTGGTCGCAGAGGTGCGCGGTGCGTGTCACGGAGCAGGCAGCGCGCTCCTGCTCTGCACTGACCTTGCTGTGGCGAGCGAGGACGCCGAGTTCGGCTCACCTTTCCTGGATGTGCCCGAGTCGAACTTCGTCCTCGCAGCGCTCACGATCCGGCTCAACCGAGCCAAGTCGTGGTTGCTCCGAGGAACCACCTACGACGCCGCCACCGCTGGGCGGATCGGGCTCGTCAACCGGGTTGTCCCGGCGCCGCAACTCCAGACAGAGGTAGAGCGGATGACCGCCGCAGTCCTCGGCATGCCATTGGACGGCGTGACGATGTCGAAGATGCTGCAACAGGCCGTCTACGACGCACACGGAGTGGGGCGGGAGTTCGACTTGGCCGACCACTACACGATCCACCGCACGGCGGTCGGGTCCGGTCTCACGGAGGAGGATGCATGAGCGAGGGCAGGGTAGAGCTCAGCAAGGACCACGAGAACCATATCGCCACCATCATCATCCGGCGGTCCCTGGCAGGCAACCTGATGACCCGTGCCATGGCCGCCGAGTTCGCTACCCATCTCGCGAACGTCGACGAGGACGACGACGTGAAGGTGGTGCTGATTCGTGGTGAAGGCGACGACCTGTGTGCCGGCTGGGATCCCGCTGACGCCTGGAGCCAGTACCGTGAAGCGCCCGGCGGAGCGGTCCGCAAGCACCCGAGCCAACGGGCGCGGCTGATCGCCCTGGACGACGCGTGGTGGGGCAGCACGGGTCTCTACCAACGGCTGCTGCATTGCCGGAAGGTGACCATCGTCGAGGCTCGTGGTCGTTGCTGGGACACCGGGCTCTACTTGGTGTTGTGCGCGGATCTGGTGGTCGCAGGCGAGGACGCGACCTTCGGCTCTCCCCGGTGGCACAACGTCGGGGTGGACGGCGACATGTCGCTGCTGTTCGCCACCGTCGGGCTCAAGCGCGCCAAGGAGCTCATGTATTGCAACGTCGCCTGGTCGGCGTCGACGGCCCTCGACTACGGCCTCGTCGATCGCGTCGATGAGGACGCCCCGTACGGGGCGTCGGAACTCGCCGCCACGTGTGCGTCGATCATGCGTGACGGCATCGTCACGGAGAAATACGCGGTCTTCGCCTCACTGGAGAAGCTCGGTATCGGGCTCTCGTTCGCGGCGACCACGGTCGTCGGCGCCTCCCTGAGCAACATTCACTTCCAGCCGGACGAGTTCAATTTCCTGCGTCAGGTGCGTCATGAGGGCGCCGAGGCGGCCTTGGTGCGCTCACGCAAGGACGTCGAGATCCGCTGATCACCACTTCGAACCCGCGTTCGCCCTGTGCGATGAAGCCCCTCAAGGCGGATGTGCCATCAGGGCTGGCGCGGGAGCTCAGGATCGCAGAGCCGCTCGAGGGCAGGCAATGCGGCGAGCAGGCTATGCAGCTCCGTGTCGTTGAGTCGTGTGAGATGCTCCTCGAGCCAGACCTCGCGGCTCTTCAGCGCCTTCTCACGCTCCTCGACACCGCTCGGCGTCAGCTCGATCAGGGCGGCACGGCGGTCGGCGGGGTCCGCGGTGCGTGAGACGTAGCCGAGCTCGATCAGGCGGTTGAGCGATCGGGTCACCGATGGCGGGGAGACCCCCTCTGATGCCGCGAGCTCGCCGGCGGAGACAGGCTGGCTACGCCCGATGTTGAACAGCAGCGAGATGAGGGCGTAGCTCAGACCTTCGTCATTCTGCTGCCGCAGGACGCGTCCGAGGCGGCCAAGCGTCATCCGTAGGCGGGTCAGGTCATCGCGCCGGACGGCGTGCTTGCGCCTGACGCCGTCGATAGAGCCACCGGTGGTCGTGGTCATCCTTACCCCGAATCTGGTCCTTCGCCCAATTAATTTCGCCCCGCTAAGTATGCGCCTATCAAGCCTCCGGCCGCCACGTGCTCACGCGGCCGGTGTGCCGCGGCCGTGCCGAGGCCCCCCGGCTGGTCGAGGGTTCGCATCATCTGCGGTCGTTCGCCGAACAGCCTTGCAGATGCTTGGCTCAGCGATTAGTTTTGTTTCACATGGTTAGATAAATTGTTGCGACCGTCACATGACGGTCTCGGTATCCCTGAGGAGAGACAGTGAAGGACTTCAGGCCGGAGCTGACCTACACCAGCTTCGAGGAGCACATGCACAAGGCCAAGACGCCCCTGCAGCGCAAGCATCTCGAGACGGTCGTCCACCACTCCAAGGGCGAGGTGCTGGCGGACCTGGACATGGTTCTGCCGACGCTGTCGGATGACCCGCAGTACCACGAGTACGGCGTCTTCGGTAACGTCAAGGGAGACACCGGGCCGAAGGGCCTGGACGAGGTTCGTGCCAACTACACCGAGATGGTGAACAACGGCTCGTACGTCATCGAGTCGAAGAAGACCCGCGTGGTGGTCAGCGACTACGACATCGTCACCGAGGGCACCTTCCGGCAGATCCTGACTGCTGAGGTCGCGCGGAAGATGGGCTTCGTCGACGACAGCTCGCCCGCGAGCCCCTTCTACGTGCTGTCGGCCCGGACCGTCGTCTTCTGGACGTTCAACGAGGATGACAGGGCCACTGGCGAGGACCGCTACGTCCTCGACCACCACATCGTCCCGCTGGCCGAGGGGGACCTGCCCGACAACTACCCGGACAAGTTCCGGACCAAGCCGCGGGTCGAGGCCTGAGCGCCATGACATCCAGCATCCAGAGCCGATCCCTCGAGGAGCGGATCGACGAGATCGAGAGCCGGGCCGCGATCGCCGACATCATTGCGGGCTACTGCGAGGGTACCGACCGTCGCAACATCGGCCGGTTCATGAGCATCTGGCACGACGACGCCGAGTACCTCATCCCGGGCGGGCGCGGCGACTTCCGCGGCACGGAGGAGATCCGTCGTTCGCAGGAGGTCATCGGCAAGGTGTGGAAGGAGACCTACCACTGGACCACCAACCACACTGCCCACTTCGAGAACCCTGATCGTGCGACCGGTCGCAGCGATGCCATCGCAGTGTGCGTGCATCCGTCGGGCAAGATCAGCTGGGTCAGCTGCACGTACCACGACGTCTACGAGCGTCGCTCGGGCGCCTGGAAGCTTGCTCGACGCCTGGTCGAGCGCTACTTCGTGAGCGCTCCGCAGGCCGTCGAACTGCTTCCCCCCTTCTGAGCCGGCGGCCCGATGGCATCGTCGGACCTTGAAGGTCGTGGGGACATCCAAGTCCGGACAGACGTCATTGGTCGCCATCCCGTCGACGCGCTGGCCGGGCTCCTGGGTGTCCGGCCGGCGTCGCCGGAGCGAGTCCCACCCACGTGGCACATCACCCAGTTGCTCGAGGCGGTGCCGCAGCATCTGATCGGGGCGGATGGCCACCCGCTGGTTGGGCTGCCGACACCTCCGGCCGCCGGCGTCCGGCGCATGTTCGCCGGCGGTCGGGTGTGGCACCGCAGGCCGCTCGTCGTCGGCCGAGAGGCCACCCGAACCTCCCGGATCCTCACCTCGCGGGAAACGGAGGGACGAAGCGGGCACCTCCGCTTCGTCACAGTGCGTCACGAGTACGTCCAGGACGATGAGCTGGCGGTGCGGGACGACCACGAGATCGTCTATCGGCCCGAGCGACCGGATTCGGCTCCGCTGATCGGGTGCACGGGCGCGCCGGGAGACTCCGGCGCAGCCGGCCGGGGGACCTCGCTCAGGGTCGACCCGGTCCTGCTCTTCCGGTTCTCGGCACTCACCTACAACGCTCATCGGATCCACTACGACCGCGACCATGCGCGTACCGAGGGCTTCGACGATCTGGTGATCCATGGTCCCTTGCAGGCGGTCTTGATGGCCGAGGACCTCCGGACGCGCGGCTGCGAGCTGCTGGGAAAGGTCTTTTCCTACCGGCTGCTCGCGCCGGCGGTCGGGCCGCAGACCATATGGGCCCGCCGTCCGGGCAACGGGGGACAGACGGACGTCGAGGTCGCTACCGGTGAGGGAAGCGTGTCGGCCTCCGGCGCTCTTGCAGAACCCGATCAGTCCGATCTGCCGGGCCTCCAACCGGCGTAAAGGAGACAATATGAGTGCTGGGCGAGTGCTGGTCGCTGGTGCCAGCGGGCTCATAGGAACCGCGGCGGTTGCCGCCTTCGCCGCCGAAGGGTGGCACGTGGTCGCGTTCTCGCGACGCGCTCCCGAGATGGACCGGTCGGTGCGGTTCGAGCACGTGCCGGTGGACCTGACAAATGAGGCCGCGACTCGGGACGCCGTTGCCGCCCTTGAGCCACGGCCAACCCATCTCGTCTACGCGGCGGCGTACGAGAAGCCGAAACTCGTCGCCGGCTGGTCCGACCCGGAGCAGATGGCGACCAACCGGGCGATGCTCGGGAACGTCCTCGCTCCGCTGGCCTCCGAGGGCGGGCTGCGGCATGTCACCGTGATGCAGGGAACGAAGGCGTACGGCGCCCACCTGCACCCGATCCCGATCCCGGCGCGGGAGCGGGCGCCACGCGACGGGCATGAGAACTTCTACTGGCACCAGGAGGACCTGCTTCGGGAGCTGGCCGATCGCCACGCGTTCGACTGGACCATCTTCCGGCCCGTCCAGGTTGTCGGACCGGCGTACGGCGTCGCCTACTGCACGCCTCCGGTGATCGGTGCGTTCGCCGCGCTCAGTGTTGCGAAAGGAATCCCGTTCGGCTTCCCGGGCGGCGCCATCCATCCGGTCCGCCAGATCGTGGACGCGCGGGTGGTGGCCGGTGCGCTGGTATGGGCGGCGACCTCGCCGGCGGCTTGGGGCGAGCATTTCAACCTGACGAACGGGGAGGTGTTCTCCTGGCAGGAGCTCTGGCCAGCCCTGGCCGACGCGATGGGTGTGCCGTGCGCAGAGCCCCGGCCGATGAGCCTGGCCGATGAGCTTCCCCGCCTGGCCGGCGTCTGGGAGGACATCGTCGCCAAGCACCGGCTTCGGCCACTCTCGCTGCTTGACGTCCTTGGCCAGTCCCACCAGTACGCCGACTACACCTTCGGCTACGGCCTGACGACGACGCCACCACCGGCGCTGGTCAGCACGGTCAAGGTGAAGCAGGCGGGCTACACCCGGGTCTGCGACACCGAGGTAACCTTCCGTGACGCGCTGAGGGCGCTCGTGGAGCGCCGGGTGCTGCCCGATCTGACCGGCTCCGCCGGATGATCGGCTCAGCGCGCTCGCTGCTCTTCGTGCCGGGCTCCCGTCCGGACCGATTCGAATCGGCCGCGCGCGCCGGCGCCGACCTTGTGGTCATCGACATCGAGGACGCGGTCGCTCCAGGAGCCCGACCCGCGGCCAGGGCCTCGACCAGGCTATGGCTTGAGCAGTCCCCGGCGGTCGTCCGTGTGAACGGCGCCGAGACCGACGACCATCAGGCCGATCTCGAGGCGCTCGCCGGGACCGCGAACCTGGTCGCGGTCATGCTGGCGAAGGCCGAGACCGCCGACCAGATCGGCCATGTCCACCACCGGCTCGGCGTACCCGTGCTCCCGTTGGTGGAGACACCCAATGCGCTCGAGGGGATCCGGTCGTTGGCCCGTCACGGTGCGGTCCCACGTCTCGTCCTCGGGACTCTCGACCTCGCCGCAGCGCTCGGCGCGCAACCGACGTGGGATCCGCTGCTCGCGATCCGGACGCACCTCGTGATCGCCTCCGCCGCGGCGGGGATCGCCTCGCCGGTCGACGGAGTGACCGTCGAGCTCAACGACGACGAAACCGTGCGTTCCGACGTCCGCCGGGCGGCCGAGATCGGCCTGCACGGCAAGCTGTGCCTGCACCCCCGCCAGGTGCCGCTCGTGCACGAGGCGCTTCGTCCAACCGCCGATGAGCTTGCCTGGGCGAAGGGGGTCCTGGCTGCCGACGGTGCGGTCGCACGCTTCGCAGGCCAACTCGTGGACCCGCCTGTACGAGCACGCGCCCGCGCGATCCTCGCGCGTGCCGGTCAGCGTGAGGAGTAGTCACGTGACATCGTCGTCGACCTTCGCCCGCGCCCCGCGGCTGGTCCTGGCGTGGGGCACCGTTCGCAACGCCTCGTTCCCCGACCGCGTCGCCGCAGCCCGACAGGCCGGGTACGACGGGATCGGCCTTGCCATTCCCTACTACCAGGCCCTGAGAGCGGACGGATGGAAGGACCGTGACCTTGCCGCGGTCCTGGCCGAATGGGATGTGCGGATCAACGAAGTCGAGGTCCTGTTCGGTTTCCACGGTGTGCCCGGACCGGCCGGCATCCCGAGCCGTCCGGGTCTGGTCTACGCCAACCCGGAGATCGAGAGGATCGCGTTCCACCTGGCCGACACATTCGGTGTGCCGTTCGCACAGACGGTTGGCACCTTCGACGCCCGGCCGATCGGACCGGAGGTGACCGAAGCCTTTGGGAGCCTGTGTGACCGGGCGGCCGGCCACGGGCTGAGAGTGGCGTTGGAGTTCGTTTCGTACAGCAGCATCCCGGACCTCGCGACCGGGCTGGCCGTCGTGACCGACGCGAACCGCGACAACGGCGGGCTGTGCATCGACAGCTGGCACTTCTTTCGTGGCCGGCCGGACCTCGACCTGCTGCGGACGGTGCCGGCCGAGCGGGTGTTCATGGTGCAGTTCAACGACGGGCCGATCCCGCCCGTCAACCCTAACCGGATGGTCGATGCCGTCCACCACCGAGTCCTGCCGGGCGACGGCGACTTCGACCTGCCTTCGTTCGTGACGGCCCTCGACCGGCCGGGAGTCGATGCGCCGCTCTCGATCGAGGTCTACTCCGACGAACTCTGGCGACGGCCGACCTCGGATGCGGCGCGACTTGCGGCGCAAGCCACGCGTGCAGTCGTTGCGCCGGCGGTGCGGTCGGCCGGCATGTGACCGTTGACACCTATTGCTTCGCCAGGTTAAGTTTACATGGCTAAGTAATCGTGGGAGTGGGGAGCGGATGATCCCTTACCGTGTCGCAGTCATCGGGTCGGGCCCGGCGGGCGTCTATGCGGCCGAGGCCCTCGTGCGCAGCCGCATCGACGTCTCAGTTGACATCTACGACCGTCTGCCCACGCCGTACGGCCTCGTTCGGTACGGCGTCGCGCCCGACCACCCGAGGATCAAGTCGATCATCGTCGCGCTCCAGAAGGTACTCGAACGCGGTCAGGTCCGTTTCCTTGGTGACGTCCACGTCGGCATCGATGTGACGACCGACGAGCTCGGTGAGCTCTACGACGCCGTGGTCTTTGCAACCGGCGCCTCCGTCGGTCGCCGGCTCTCGATCCCGGGTGAGGACCTCGCCGGGGTCTGCTCAGCCACGGACTTCGTTGCCTGGTACAGCGGCCACCCCGACCATGCTCAGGCCGGGGAGTCGTTCCCCTTGGCCGCGGAGTCGGTTGTCGTGATCGGCGCCGGCAACGTCGCTCTGGACGTGGCACGCCTGTTGGCGAAGTCAGCAGAGGACCTGGCGCAGACCGACATGCCGCCGCACGTCCTGGACCGGCTCGTATGCAGCAATGTCCGCGACGTACACCTGGTCTGCCGCCGCGGACCTGAGCACGCGAAGTTCACCGCGAAGGAGCTGCGCGAGCTGCTCGAGCTCGACTACGTCGCTACAGAGCTCGATGCGGACCTGCTGCCTGCGGGGTCGCAGGACCCGATGACTGCGGCGAACCTCAAGGCCTTCGCCGACATCGCCGCGCGCGAGGTGGTGCACGGTCAGCGGACTCTGCACTTCCACTTCTGGTCCCGCCCAGTCGAGTTTCTCGAAGCGGGTGGTGCCGTCGCCGCCGTACGCCTGGAGAGGGTGCAGGACGTCGACGGTGTGGCGGTTCCGACCGGAGAAGTCACAGAGCTCAAGGCCGGCATGGTCGTGAGGTCGGTTGGCTACCACAGCACGCCGGTCGGCACGCTGCCGTTCGACGACAGCCTCGGCCGTGTCCCGCACGACGCGGGTCGGGTGCTCGGCCCCGACGGTCGGGCACTCAATGGTCACTACGTCGCTGGTTGGGTCAAGCGTGGACCGACCGGGGTCGTCGGGACCAACCGGGCCTGCGCCGCCGACACGGTGGTCAGCATCCTTGCCGACTGGGAGGGTCAGCCGCCGCGCGGTGTCACGTCCGATGAGGTCGACCGTGTGCTCTCCGAGCGCGGAATCAGGCCTGTCACGTACGACGGCTGGCTGTCGATCGACTCGGAGGAGCTGAGCCGCGGTCAGGTGCTTGGCCGCGCACGCACCAAAATTCCCGACTGGGAAACCCTGCGTCGTGTCGGAGCGTCAGGCGTCGCAGGCCTCGGCCGGGACACGGACTGATCCGCTGGCGTTCATCACCAGGTTCCTCCAACTAGGAAGTCAGCATCGTTATGGCCTATGTCATCTCCGGCGACTGCATCGACGTTCTCGACCGCAGCTGCGTCGAAGTCTGCCCAGTCGACTGCATCTACGAGGGCTCGCGCAAGGCGTACATCCACCCTGACGAGTGTGTGGATTGCGGTGCGTGCGAGCCGGTCTGTCCGGTCACGGCAATCAAGTACCGCGATGAGGTCCCCGAGAACCAGGCAGAGTTCATCGAGGACAACGCCCGCTTCTTCCTGGAGCCCCTCCCCGGTCGCGACGAGGCGCTGGGCCACCCCGGCGGATCGAGCGACCTCGGACGCACTGGTGTCGACACCGCTCTGGTGTCAAGCTGCCCGGCATCGTCGGCCGGCGCTTGATCTCATCAACCATGGAGGCCGAGCCCGCAATGAAGAGTCTGAAGGAAGCCCGCGACCAAGACCCCTATCCCTTCTTCGCCGACCGGCTCGCCCGTGGCCCCGTGCACTGGGATGAGGGCATGAACGCCTGGATCGTCGTCGGCTACGAGGAGTGCCGGTTTATCCAGCTCAATGAGGACCTCTTCGCCCATCCGTACTTCGAACTGAAGGGTGCGGCGGACGTCTACGGCGGGCCGAAAGGAGTGCTGCTCCTCCAGGGAGAGCAGCACCACGCTGTCCACAACTTCCTGCTTCAGCACTTCACGCCGGTGACGGTCCGCAAGTACCGAACGGACTTCATCGCCGAGCTGGTGAGCGCACGGCTCGACGCGATCGAGGGACGCACGCATGTCGACCTGGCAGCCGAGTTCGCCTCGGTCGTCCCCAGCGGCGTCATCGCCGCGCTCCTCGGCCTCGACTGGCGCGACGAGGAGCTGATGGACAAGTGCCGCCGCTGGAACTCCACGATGTTCCGGTGGACGGAGACCTTCGGCGAGGACGACGAGGCGTACGCCGAGGCCGCCGCCGCGGCCGCCTCCCTCAACGAGGTACTCCTTCCGGTTATCCGAGCCCGCCGAGACGAGCCCCGCGACGACCTGATCTCGGTGCTGTGGGAGCAGGGGCAGGGCGTGCTGGATGAGTGGGGCGAAGAGGAGATCCTCGCCCAGGCGCGAGTGCTGTTCTTCGCCGGAACGGACACCACCGCGCACTTCCTCAAGAACGCCATCTACACCCTGCTGAACTACCCCGAGCTCCAGGATCGGATCCGCGGGGACGAGCGTCAGATCGTGGCCTTCGGCGAGGAGGTGTTGCGCTACCTCGCTCCGGTGCAGTTCCGGGTGCGCGTGGCAACGCAGGACGTCGAGGTGGCGGGCCAGCTGATTCGCAAGGGCGATCGAGTCCACCCGGTCAACGGTGCTGCGAACCGTGACCCGCGGCAGTTCCACGACCCGGAGACCGTCGATCTCGATCGCCGCAATCTCAAGACGCACGTCGCGTTCAACGTCGGTCCGCGGTACTGCGTCGGTGCCGCGCTCTCCCGCGGCGAGGAGGTCGAGGTGATCTCGCAGCTGCTCGAGCGCTACGCCTGCCTCCGCTGGGACAGCGATGCCGAGCCGGCGAGCTACCGCGGCTACATGCCACGCTCGTTCAGCCCCTTGAACGTCGTCGTCGAGCCCGCACTGGAGACGGTGTCCTGACCGCCCTTGCCAGCGCGGCGCCGTCCAACGCGGAGCAGCACGCCGCCTGGGCCGCCCGCCAACTACCCGATGCGGAACGGGTCCGCGCCGGTATCTGGTCGATCCCGGTTCCAATCCCCGACAGTCCGTTGCGTTACGTGAACTGTTACGTGGTGGAGACCGGCGTCGGGCTGGTCATGGTGGACCCGGGCTGGCCGGCCGACGTGGCCTGGCAAGCGCTGCGGGACGGCATCACTCGTGCGGGTCTCGACCTGGCCGACGTGGCAGGGGTCGTGGTTTCCCACGCCCACACCGACCACCATGGTCTCGCCGTCCAGGTGCGGGAAGTGTCGGGATGCTGGGTCGGCATCCACCGTGCCGACGCCGACCTGCTCGACCAGTTGCGCGACGGAAGGGCCGTCGAGAGTCGCAACGAGACGTGGCCGGCCGAGTGCGGCGTACCGGAGATGGAGCGCGCAGCGCTCCGGTTGAACCCGGCGTACGCACGGCGTATCTCGGTCCTGGAGCCGGACTACCGACTCGATGCCACGGATGTGGCCCGGCTGACGGGAGGCCGAATCGAGGCGCTCTGGACGCCTGGGCACACCCCTGGTCACCTGTGCCTGCGAGTGCCGGGGGATCGGGTGGTGCTGACCGGGGATCATGTCCTTCCGCGAATCACGCCGACGATTGGCACGTACAGCTCCGACGGGCACGATGCCTTGACCGAGTACCTGCGGTCGCTGACCGAGGTAGCGGTCTGGGCGAGAGATGCGGACGTCGAGGTGCTCCCCGGGCACGAATACCGCTTCCGGGACCTGCCGGCGCGGGTCGAGGCGATGCGTCGTCACCATGAGGCACGACTCGCCGAGATCGAGGCGATCCTCGTCGAAGCCGACGCTGCAGCCACCGTCTGGCAGGTTGCACGCCGGCTGACCTGGTCGCGTTCGTGGGAGGAGACCACAGGCCAGCGGAGGCGACTGGCGCTGGCCGAGACCCTGGCCCACCTGGTCCTGCTTCGTGCGCAGCGCCGGGTTCGTGTTCGACCGGGGACCCCAGTGCAGTGGTCGCCGGAACCCGGCCACCGGCACAGCGGGTGACCGGCCTACAGCTAGAGGAGAAACATGTCGGAGAACGACCAGGCCATCGTCACTGCGGACCCGGACGTCTGCGTAGGTTCTGGCAACTGCACGATCGTGGCGCCTTCAGTCTTCGACCTGGACCACGAGGGTGCTGTGATCGTGCTGCATGATCGGGTGAGCGCCGGCGACCGCGACGCCGCTGTCGCGGCCGCGGCCGGGTGCCCGGCTGCCGCCATCATCGTCGAAGGCTGACGGGTGCGACAGAAACGGTGGCCGTTCCCCACGGGTACGGCCACCGTTTCGTCGAACGGACTGAGCTCGGTCAGGCCTGGGCCACGCGACCCGACCTCGCGGAAGCCTCGGCGAAGTCCACGAGCATGGTGTCCTCGGCCGAGCCGAGCAGTTCGCGCCGGGCAATGATGTCCCTCAGCCGCAGTGCCTTGTTACCGGTGATCTCGTCCGCCGGCGTCCACTCCCGCATGCGGGACACGGTCGGGCCGTGGACGACGAAGACCTGGCCCGTGATTCCTCGGGAGTACGCCGAGCCGAGGAAGGTCGTCAGGGCGGCCACGCTCTCGGGGTCCCACTCGTCGACCGACCCCTCGGTCGGCTCCATGCCCTCGACGACGCCTTCTGTCATGCCTGTCCGTGCGCGAGGGCAGATCGAGTTGGCGCGCACGCCGTACCGTGCGAGCTCGCGCGCCGCGACCTGGGTGAGAGCGACGATGCCGGCCTTGGCAGCCGAGTAGTTGACCTGTCCGAAGTTGCCGTAGAGCCCGGCCTCCGAGGAGGTCGTCACCACCGTTGCGTCGACCTGCTCCCCGGACTTCTGGTGCAGCGCCTTCCAATGCAGTGCCGCGAAGTGCAGAGGACCAGCGTGCCCCTTGAGGTGGACGGCCATGACCGCGTCCCACTCAGCTTCGGAGATGTTGACGATGGTGCGGTCTCGGATGATCCCGGCATTGCAGACCAGGACGTCGAGCTTGCCGTTGACGTTGACAGCCTGGCTGATCAGCCGCTCGGCGCCGTCCCAGGTGGAGATGTCGTCCGTGTTGGGCTCGGCGCTCCCCCCGGCTGCGCGAATCTCCTCGACGGCGTCGTCGGCGACGGGTCGGCCGTCGGGCGTTCGACCCACGTCGTTCACGATTACATGGGCGCCCGCCCGGGCGAGCGCCCTCGCTTCGGCGCGTCCGATGCCCTGGCCGGCGCCGGTGATGACGGCGACCTTCCCCTTCAGTTCGTCCATGACTGTCCTTCTTCCGTGCTAGTGCGGCTCAGTCTGCGGGGTACTCCGTGCGCGATCACCGGCACTGAAACACATCTGCTTAGCCATGTAAAGAGATTGCCGGGCCGTTGCGCCAGGTCATTGCCGATGTTATACATGGCTAACTAATGAGTGACGCGCGTCATGTCCTCGTAACAGAGGTCGCCCTGCCGTCCCGCACCGTTCGCGACGAGAGGAATGAGCATGTCTGCTCCCGCGCCGACGACAAAGGCCGACCGCGAGGCCTACTACCGCGACCATGGGTACTGGACGTCCGAGCGCCTCGGGTGGTGGGTGTTCGACGTTGCCGAGCGCACTCCGGATCGCGAGTTCCTCGTGATCGGCGACCTTCGGCTGACCTACGGGGAGTTCGCCGCCTGGGCCGATGTGCTTGCCGCGCACCTGGTCGAAGCGGGGGTCGTCCGTGGCGACCGCGTCCTCATCCAGCTGCCGAACCTGGCCGAAGCGCTGGTGGGTCAGGTGGCGGCCTTCCGCATCGGTGCGGTCAACGTCCCGGTTGTGCCGATCTACCGCGAGCACGAGATGGCGCATATCGTGAACGACTGCAAGCCACGCGTGGTGATCTCGATCGCCGAGAATCGGGGCCGGCTTCCTGCCGACGAGCTCGACGGCATCCTTGGTGGCGCGTCGTGGGGACCGGTCGCGCGCTTCTGCGTCGGCATGAACGAACCGCGTCCCGGCTGGCGCTCCTTCCCGGAGCGGGACGACCCGCGGCCCCCGGTCTCCTTCCCGGACCCGCTCGAGCCCGAGAAGTGCTGCCTGATGCTGTACACGTCGGGGACGACTTCGGTGCCGAAGGGAGTTGAGCTCACGGGTCAGGGGTTCGTGTCGAACGCGCGCAGCATCCGCCACACGATGTCGCTGAGCGCGAACGATGTGTTCTTCTGTGCCTCGCCGCTCTCGCACCTCGCCGGCTTCGTCGCCGGCGTCGTCTGGCCTGCGTCAATGGGCGCCAAGATCGTCGTGATGCCGACCTGGAACGGGGCCGAGGCGGCGCGCATCATCGAGCGCGAACGTTGCACCTTCACCACTGCCGCCTCGGTCTTCCTCCACGACCTGGTCGCGGCTCATCGCGAGGGCATCGGGACCGAGCACCCCATCACCGTCTTCATGTCCGGGGGTGCCTCGACCGCGCCCGACCTGATCCGGGAGGCAGAGGAGGTCGGGATTACGGCGCTGCGGGGCTACGGCATGACTGAGACCGGCGGGGGAGTCTCGTGGGTAGCGCCGACCGAGCCGCTCGACATCAGGGCCGAGTACGACGGTGCCGTCGTTCCCGGCAGCGAGATCCAGGCGGTTGACTCGGATCGCCGACTGCTCCCTCCGGGCGAGGAGGGCGAACTGCGGATCCGCGGCCCGCAGGCTCTCATCGGCTACACCGATCCGGGGCTCACCCGCGAGCAGATGGATGACGAGGGCTGGTTCTACACCGGCGACCTCGGACGGGTCGACGAGCACGGCCGTGTGCGCATCACGGGTCGCACCAAGGACATCATCAACCGCGCGGGCGAGAAGTTCTCCGCGCGCGACATCGAGGAACTCATCCAGCGGCACCCGGCCGTCGAGATGGTGGCCGTCGTGGGACTGCCCAATGAGCGGCTCGGCGAGGTCGTCGGAGCATTCGTGACCTTGGCTGATGGCCAGGAGTGGCCCGGCGACGCCGAGATGGCGGCGTACCTGGATCAGGCAAAGCTCGCCAAGCAGAAGATCCCCAACTCGTGGCGCGTGCTCTCGGAGCTGCCGCGGACCGCCTCGGGCAAGGTCCAGAAGCACGAGCTGCGCAACCTGCCCTGATTCGCGACGACCGTGGAGCCGGTGGCTGCGTGCCGAATCCGTGCCGGCGGCACGACCGTCCGCCGTTCTCCATAACCACAAGAGGAGCTGACCTGTGACACGTCCTGACCGAACCCCGGTCATCGCTGGCATCGGACTGTCCGACGGTCCCAAGGCGCCCCACCTCGACGCGCTTGGGCATCAGGGCCAGGCCATGCAACGAGCGTTGGCCGACTCCGGACTCAGCAAGCATGACATCGATGGGTTCGGATGCGCTGAGGCCTGGATTCCTGGCGTCCCAGGCGTAGACCTGCCGGAGACCGCGGAGTACCTCGGCCTCGATCCGCAATGGATCGAGGGCACGTATACCGGCGGGTCGGCCTATGAGTTCCAGGTGCAGCACGCCGAGGCTGCGATCAGATCCGGCATGGCGAACACGATCCTGCTGACCTACGGCAGCGACCTCCTCACGCGGATGGGGCGAAGCCTTGGTACGGCATACGGCCGCAAGCCGGTCGGCGGTGCGGCCTACGAGGAGCCATACGGCAAGACGACGGTGGCGGCCTATGCGATGGCCGCTCAGCGCCACATGTACGAATACGGCACCACTTCGGAGCAGCTTGCGAGTGTCGCTGTCGCGGTTCGAGAGCATGCTGGCCACAATCCTCAGGCCATCTATCGCAAACCGCTGACGGTCGATGACGTCCTGAACTCGCGCATGATCGCCGATCCCCTGCATCTGTTCGACTGTTGCGCGGTCACCGATGGCGGGGGGGCGCTCATCGTAACCACCGAGGAGCGCGCTCGCGACCTCAAGCAGCCGTTCGTCTCGATCTTGGGGACGGCGGCCCGTCAGAATCACTGGAACATCTCTCAGGCGCCGGACGTGACCACGACGGCCGGGACGCGATCGGGACCGGATGCGTTCGCGCGGGCAGGGTTGAGCCCCAACGACGTAGACATGGCCATGCTCTACGACAGTTTCACCATCACGGTCATCCTGCTGCTGGAGAGCCTCGGCTTCTGCAAGCCGGGCGAGGGGGGACCGTTCGCCGAGGAGGGCAACCTGCGTCTGGGTGGCAGGTTGCCGATCAACACAGATGGTGGCGGCTTGTCGGCCTGTCATCCGGGACTTCGCGGCATCTTCCTGCTGATCGAGGCCGTCCGGCAACTCCGCGGGCAAGCCGGCGCAGTGCAGGTCCCGGACTGCGAGGTGGCGCTTGCAGCCGGATCCGGTGGTTGGTTCTCGACGATCGGGGTCACGATCCTCGGAAAGAGCAGGTGAGACAGATGGCATCCGAGAACATCCGTGGCCAGCAGCGAACCCTCGAGATCGTCGACGTCGCCGACGCGTGGGTGAAGCCGGTCCCCGATCTCGACCCCGTCAGCACCACCTACTTCCGGGCGGCCTACGACGGAACACTGCTGATCCAGCGCTGCCCCTCCTGCGGCAACACGCAGCATTACCCCCGTCTTGTCTGCAGCACATGTGCGGCGACACCCGAGTGGGAGGCGGCCAGCGGGCGGGGCACCATCTACACCTTCACCGTCGTTCGGCAGGCCGGAATGCCCGGGTTCGACGAGGAGGCGCCGTATGTCATCGCGCTCGTCGACCTCGACGAAGGGCCCCGGATGATGGGAAACATCACCGAGTGCCCCGTGGACGAGGTGCACATCGGCCAGCGTGTGCAGGCCTACCAGCTGCGGATCGCCGACGGGATCGGCCTTCCCCAGTGGCGGCCTCAGCCCACTGCCGACTGATCCTGCGACCGTCGGCGACGACCGACCGTTCCCGGGCGGTTCATCGCTTCACTTTTGTGAAGAAGTGTCTCCGGAACCCTTGACACCAGCCATATGTGACGCAAGGTCCTAAATACTTAGGCATGCTAATTAATCTGACATCTGAGTCATCACCGCCAAGGAGTCTCTCGTGCAGTTCAGATCCCTCATCGGCGTCGGCGCCCTGGCGCTGATCGCCTCAATGTCGCTTACCGCTTGCGGCTCCAATGACGACGGCAACGCCTCGAGCGGTGGCGGCAAGCCTCTGGTCATCGGCTTTGCCGCCCCGCTCACCAGCGGCAATGCTGCCGTGGCCGAGCAGATGGTCAACACCGCCAAGCTGGCCGTGAAGACGATCAACGCGAACGGCGGCGCAGGCGGCCGGCAGCTCTCGCTCAAGGTGTACGACGACAAGCTCACCGCCGACGAATCGGCCAAGGTCGCCCAGCGGGCAATCACGGTGGACAAGGCCGAAGTCATGATGGGCGGCTACACCAGCATCGAAGGCCTCGCTATCCGCAAGCTCGTCGAGCCACGGAAGATCGTCTTCATCAACTCGTCAACGATCTCACCCGCGCTGATGGACGGCGCGAAGTACACGTTCCGCACCACTGTCGACCAGAGCGACTACCCGGTCCAGATGATCGACCTGCTCAAGTCGCTCGGCTACAAGCACCCCGTGGTGACCGCCGACAACGGGCCCACCGGGTCGACGCTGTGGCAGCCCATCGTTGACCAGGCGAAGCGCGCAGGCCTGGACCCAGGTGAGACCGTCCACTACACGCTCGGCGCGACCGACCTGACCTCGGCCGTGTCCCAGCTCAAGAGCGAGCGCCCCGACGCTGTCGTCCACATCGGGTCGGCGGCAGCCGATGCAGGTCTCATGCTCAAGACGATGGCAGAGGCTGGAGTGACGGTGCCGGTCGTCGGGTTCGGCTCGCTGATCGCACCGGACGCCCTGAAGATCGGCGGCGACGCCTACACCAGGCTGCCGGCGATCTACACGCTCGCCAACCAGCAGCCGTCCAAGCCCGAGTACCAGAACTTCATCAAGGCGTACGCCGCCGAGTACGGCGGCAGCGTGGACGATCTCTCCCTCGGGCTGGCCGAGCAGGACGGCGCCACCTGGGACGCCTTCACCGTTCTGAAGAAGGGACTCGACGCGAGCAAGGGCAACACCGACGGAGACGAGCTCGCCAAGGCGATCGACGGCATCACGCCCTTCACCGGCGCCGCCGGCAAGGCGGGAGCGCTGATCAACTTCGCTGACGGGCGCGACGGGTTCAGCAAGTCGCTGGTGGCGTTCCAGTTCGTCAACGGCAAGCCGAAGGAGCTGGCTCAGCAGCCGTAGTGATGGACACGCTGGGCCCGAACAGGTCGGGCCCAGCGCTCCACCGCTCGTCACCCACGACACCTGACGATGAGGAAGGATCAGCACATGCGGGTCTTCGATGGCCTGACCGATCTGGTCGACTCTGCAGGAGAGGATCTCGGAGCCAGCGACTGGATCCTGGTGGACCAGAAGCGCATCGACGGATTCGCTGACGTGACCGGAGACCACCAATGGATCCACGTCGACCCGGTCCACGCCGCCGCGGGCCCCTTCGGGCGGACCATCGCACACGGCTACCTGACCCTGTCGCTGCTCGCCGAGCTCACGACCCGGCTGTACCGCGTCGAGAACGTATCCTTCGCGGTGAACTACGGTCTGGACCGGGTGCGGTTCATCAGCCCAGTCCTCGAGGGTTCCCGGATCCGCGCCACGGCGCGGCTCGCGGAGGCCAGGCGACTGGAGGATGCCGTCCAGCTCAAGCTGGAGAGCACGATCGAGATCGAAGGCGCGGACCGCCCGGCCGCAGTCGTCACCTCACTCGCTCGCTACTTCGCCTGAGCCTTCGGTATGCGGCCGCTCGAAGCCGAATCCGCAACGCCATCGCCGCTCCTGCATCCTGCGCGGCATACGACATCGAATCAGCACTCGACGAGGTCTTGGACGGCGTCGGCCTGCAACGTGCGGACGGCGGCGGCCGCATCGAGTTCGTCGGAGCGGATCCCGTGGTTCCCAGCCCGCTGCGGCTGGCCGGGGCTGCGAGCATCGCACTCGTGGCGAAGTCCGTGGCGGTCGCCGCGCTGCACCGCGACCGCGGCGGACCAGGACAAGACATCTCAATGGATCTACGGGTAGCGCCGCACCGGCTGTGTCCTTTCTACGATCGGCGCTGGGAGCTGCTCGACGGCTACCCGGTGGAGTCGCCGGCGAACCGGAACCAGGCACTCGGGCTCAGCTTCTACCGCACCGCAGACGACCGGTGGGTCATGCCGCTCAACCCGTATCCGGGCCTCAAGGTTGCTGCCCAGCAGCTTCTGGACTGTGCGGACGTTGTTGATTCGGTGGCTCGTGCCGTACGTCGGTGGTCTGCGGCTGAGCTCGAGGCGGCTGGCGAGCAAGCCGGTGTGGCGATGCCGATGGTTCGGACGGTCGACGAGTTCCTGGCAAGCGATCACTTCGCCTCGACCGTGGCCTCCGCTCCACTGGTCGCGCTCGTACGGGTCGGTGACAGCGATCCGGAGCCTTTCCCTAGGCAGCGTTTCATAACGCGCGAAGCCATTGGCTGATGGCGGCGATGGTGACG
>NZ_JBEXCY010000206.1:0-20752 GCF_040605515.1 Dactylosporangium sp. NPDC005572
GCCGCGCCGAACGCCGGCCCGTCGGCGAACAGGGGCATCAGGTCCTTGAACAGGATGCCCGGCTTCGGGAAGTCGGGCACGTCGAGAACCTTGCTCGCGACCAGCTCGGAGATCTCCACCCGCACTCCTCACGCAAAACGGCACGGGCGCCGCGACCGCGACGCCCGTGCCAGTAAACCAAAGGGATCAGCGACGACCGCTGCCGCCACCCGGCCGTCCACCGGCCCGCGGGCGCTTGCCGGCGCCGGGACGGGCCGCGGGACGGGCGCCCGGGCGGGGTGCCGCGCCGGCGAGCTCCGGGTTGACCGGGCGCTCGGCCTTGGCGCCGCCGATCGGCACGCCGTCGCTGTCGACCGGCGCCGTCGCCGTCGCGCGCGCCTGCTCCTTCGCGAGCGCCGTCCGACGGGCCGCGACCCGCTGGGCGTGCGCCTGCAGCCGCGGCTCGCGCGACTTGAGCTCGGCCAGGACCGGCGTGGCGAAGAAGATCGACGAGTACACCGCGACGCCCATGCCGATGAACAGCACGAGACCGAGGTCCTTGAGCGTGCCGGCCTCGAGCAGGCCGGCGCCGATGAACAGCAGGCCGCCGACGGGCAGCAGGGCGACGAGGCCGGTGTTGATCGACCGCATCAGCGTCTGGTTGACCGCGAGGTTGGCCGCCTCGCCGTACGTCGTGTTGTTGGAGCCGGTGATGCCCTTGGTGTTCTCCTGGACCTTGTCGAACACCACCACCACGTCGTACAGCGCGAAGCCGAGGATCGTCAGGAAGCCGATGACCGTCGACGGGGTGACCTCGAAGCCGACCAGCGAGTAGACGCCGCCGGTGAGCGCCAGGTCGAGCAGCAGCGACGCGATCGCCGCCACGGCCATCCGCCACTCGAACCGGAACACGAGGTACGCCAGGACGGCCGCCAGGAAGATGACCAGGCTCAGCGCGGCCTTGTTGGTGACCTGGCCGCCCCACGACGTGCTGACGGCGCTGTCGCTGATCTGGGTCGCGTTGATGCCGAACTTCTGGGCGACCTCGTCCTTGATCTCCGTCTGGCGGGCGACGTCGTTGATGAGCTCGGTCTTGATGATGTACTGGCTGTCGCCGACCGTCTGGCCGGTCTTGACCTCGACCCCGGCGTCGCCGAAGGCCTGCTCGACCTCTTCGAGCGTGCCGACGCTCACCGGGACGTTGAACTGGTTGCCGCCCTCGAACTCGATGCCGAGCGTGAAGCCCCGCACGAACATGCTCCCGACCGCGATGAGCACCGCGATCCCAGCGACCATGAACCAGATCTTGCGCCGGCCGACGACGTTGAGGCCGGCCTCACCGCGGTAGAGCCGTGCTGCGATGCCGCCGCTCATCGTCAGGCCTCCTTCGGGCGGTTGCGACGGGTGGTCGGGGCGGCGTCCGTCGGACGCTGCTCCAGCACGCGGCCGAGGCCGCTGACCCGTGGTGACAAGAATGCCTTACTGCGCGCGAACAGCGTCATGATCGGATGGCGGAAGAGGAACACGACCACGAGGTCGAGGATCGTCGCCACGCCCAGGGCGAAGGCGAAGCCCTTCACCGAGCCGATCGACACGAAGTACAGGATCGCCGCGGCGAGCAGCGTGATCGTGTTCGCCGAGATGATCGTGCGGCGGGCCCGCACCCAGGCGCGCGGCACCGCGCTGCGCGGGCTGCGGCCCTCGCGGATCTCGTCCTTGAGCCGTTCGAAATAGATGACGAACGAGTCGGCGGCGACACCCAGCGAGACGATGAAGCCCGCGAAGCCGGCCAGGGTCAGCGTGAAGCCGATCTGCCGGCCGAGGATCACCAGCGCCATGTAGACGAGCAGGCCGGAGAGCACGAGGCTGATCATGATCACGCCGCCGAGCAGCCGGTAGTAGAAGAACGAGTAGAGCACGACCAGCAGCAGGCCGATGCCGGCGGCGAGGACGCCCGCCTTCAGGTGCGAGCTGCCCAGGGTCGCCGAGATGCTCTGCGCGTCCTGCGACTGGAAGGACAGCGGCAGCGCGCCGTACTGCAGCTGGCTGGCCAGCAGCTGGGCCTCGGACTTGGTGAACGTGCCGCTGATCTCGGCGTCACCGGGGATCACGCTCTGGATCGTCGGGGCCGACACGACCTCGTTGTCCAGCACCACGGCGACCTGCGACGGGCTGGTGCCGCCGTTGTAGGCCTCCTTGGTGAGGTTGGTCCAGCGGTCCTGGCCGTCGCTGTTGAACGACAGGTTGACGGTCCATTTGCTGTTCTGCGGGTTGATCCCGGAGTCGGCCTTGGAGACGTCGGTGCCGAGCACCTTGGCCACGTCGAGCTGGTACTTCACGTCGGGGCCACAGGCGACGACCGGCTCGTCGGGGTTGCGGATCGAGCCGACCGGCCGCTTGTTGAGCTTGTCGCAGTTCACGTAGGGGATGTTGTACTGCATGTTCGCCGGGAGGGCGGCGACCTCTTCGGGGGTCAGGCTCTCGAACGGCTTGTACTGCTCGGCCTTCACCGGGTCCTGGCTGAAGTCGATCGGGGCCTGCTCGGCCATGGCGGCCGCCCACAGCGACTCGCCCAGCTTCTGCTGCACCGCGGCGCGGCGCTCGGCGACGCCCGGCAGCAGGGAGGCCGACGGCGACGCGGAGGCCGGCGCCGAAGCGGGCGCGGAGGCCGACGCCGAGGCCGGCGCGCTGGCCGACGCCGAGGTCGAGGCCGAGGGCGCGGCGGAGCCCGAGGCCGACGGAGCCGCGGAGCCCGAGGGGTCCGCGGAGCCCGAGCCCGACGCCGACGGCGACGCCGAGGTGGTCCCGGCACCGGTGTCGCCGGTCTGCGTCAGCACCTTGCGGAAGCGCAGCTCCGCGGTCTGGCCGACCTGCTTGAGCCGGTCGTCGCTCTTGCCCGGCAGGGAGACGACGATGTTGTTGTCGCCCTCGATGACGACCTCCGCCTCGGCGACACCCAGGCCGTTGACCCGGTTGTCGATGATCTGGCGGGCGGTCTCCATCTGGTCGCGCGAGGGCGCCTGCCCGTTGTCGGTCTTCGCCTGCAGCGTGACGGTCGTCCCGCCGATCAGGTCAAGACCGAGCTTCGGCTCCAGCCGGTCCCGCCAGCCACCGCTGCCGCCGAACCACGTCAAGAGGCCGAAGGCGATGAAGATGACGGCGAGGACGGCGAGTGAGCGGCTCGGGCGCATCGGTGCCTGAGGTTGTGCCACGGCTCTCGGGTCTCCCTGCGGTAACGCCGGCGGGGTTCGCGCGGCGTGAATGTTTCACGTGTGTGCGGCTGCGGGTGGGTCAGTCGGCGTCGCGGGCGGGGTCGACCGGCGCCTCGTCCTCACCGGCGGCCTCGTCGTCGCCGGCAGCCTTCTTGCTCACCTTGCCGATGGCGGCACGGGCGTACTTGGCGGTAACGCCCGGCGCGATCTCCAGCAGCACCGTGTCGTCCTCGATTCCCCGCACCACGCCGTAGAGCCCGCCGACGGTGACGATCTCGTCCCCGACACCCATGGCCGACTGCATGTTCTCGACCTCGCGGCGGCGCTTCTGCTGCGGGCGGATCATGAGGAAGTAGATCAGGACGAAGAAACCTCCGAAGAGGAGGATCGTGAACAAGCCGCTGCCGCCGCCTGAAGCCTGCTCGGCGTTATACACGATGGTGGCCTTCCGGTTGAGGTCATGGGGTCCGCGCAGCGGATCGCGGCGAGTCTAGTCGGTGTGTCGGACGCCACGCAGACCGGCGTCCGTCACGGTCCGATCACGACAGGCTGGGAGCTACGGCTCCAAGCTGAACAGATCGGGCATCTGCGACGAGCCGCCCGCGGGATTTCCGCCCCCGACGGTACCAGCGGGAACTGGAAGGCCAAGATGCCGCCATGCACCCGCGGTGGCGACCCGACCACGGGGTGTGCGGGCGAGCAGACCGGTGCGCAGCAGGAACGGCTCGCAGACCTCCTCGACCGTGTCCGGCTGCTCCCCGACCGCGACGGCGAGCGTGGAGAGGCCGACCGGCCCGCCGCCGGCCCTGATCAGGGCGGTGAGGACGGCCCGGTCGAGCTTGTCGAGGCCCAGCTCGTCGACGTCGTACACGGCCAGGGCGGCCCGCGCCGCCGCGAGGTCGACCACGCCGGTGCCGCGCACCTCGGCGTAGTCGCGGACCCGGCGCAGCAGCCGGTTGGCGATCCGCGGGGTGCCGCGCGAGCGGCGGCCGATCTCCACGGATCCCTCGTCCGTGATCGGGACGTCGAGGATCCGGGCCGAGCGGACGATGACCTGCTCCAGCTCCTCGGGGTCGTAGAAGTCGAGCTGGCCGACGAAGCCGAACCGGTCGCGCATCGGCCCGGTGAGCAGGCCGCTGCGGGTGGTCGCGCCGACCAGCGTGAACGGCTCCACGTCGAGCGGGATGGCCGTGGCGCCGGGGCCCTTGCCGACCACGACGTCCACGCGGAAGTCTTCCATCGCGCTGTACAGCAGCTCCTCCGCCGGCCGGGCCATGCGGTGGATCTCGTCGATGAACAGCACGTCGCCCTGCGACAGGCTGGTGAGCACGGCGGCCAGGTCGCCGGCCCGCTCGATCGCCGGCCCGCTGGTCAGCCGCAGCCCGGCACCCAGCTCGGCGGCGACGATCATGGCCAGCGTGGTCTTGCCCAGGCCCGGCGAGCCGGACAGCAGGATGTGGTCGGGCGGGCTGCCGCGCCGCAGGGCGCTCTGCAGCAGCAGGTCGAGCTGCTCGCGGACCCGGTGCTGGCCGACGAACTCGGCGAGCCGCCGCGGCCGCACGCTCTGCTCGGCGGCACTGTCCTCGGCCGAGGCGTAGGCCGATACGAGCGGATCCGTCACCGGATCGTCCCGAGCATCCGGATGGCCTGCTTGAGCAGGACCGGCACGGGCGGCACGGTCGTGCCGTCGAGCTGCTCGGCGACCGCCGCCACCGCCTGGTCGGACTGCTGCTGCGTCCAGCCGAGCCCGATGAGCGCCTGCCGGACCTGGTCGGCCCAGACCGCGCCGGCACCGACGCCGATCAGGGCCGCGCCGTCGCCTCCGAACGGCCCGATCTTGTCCCGCAGCTCCAGCACGAGCCGCTCCGCGCCCTTCTTGCCGATGCCCGGCACCCGGGTCAGCGTCGAGGTGTCGCCGCCGGCGATCGCCCGGCGCACCACGTCGGGCGGGTGCACGGCGAGCACCGCCTGGGCCAGCCGCGGCCCGACCCCGGACGCCGTCTGCAGCAGCTCGAACAGCTGCTTGGCGTCGTCGTCGGCGAACCCGTAGAGGGTCAGCGAGTCCTCCCGCACCACCAGCGAGGTGGCCAGCCGGGCCTCCTGCCCGACGCGCAGGTCGGCGATGGTGTGCGGCGAGCACTGCACGGCGAGGCCGACCCCGCCGACCTCGATCACCGCCCCCTCGGGCGACACCGCCACGACCTTGCCGCGGACGCTGGCGATCATCGGGCCCTCCTCACGGCGGCGGCGATGCGGTCCCGCGTACCGCCACGCCAGACATGACAGATGGCCAAGGCTAAGGCGTCGGCGGCGTCGGCCGGGCGCGGCGCCACGTCGAGCTTGAGAATGCGGGTCACCATGGCGGTCACCTGGGCCTTGTCAGCCTGCCCGTTGCCGCTCACGGCGGCCTTGACCTCGCTCGGCGTGTACATCTGCACGGGGAGCCCGGCCCGGGCCGCGGCGAGGATCGCGACGGCGCCGGCCTGCGCGGTGCCCATGACGGTGCGGACGTTGTGCTGGCTGAACACCCGCTCCACGGCGACCGACTCCGGCCGGTGCTCGGCCAGCAGGACGGCCAGCCGCTCGTCGAGGCCGAGCAGGCGGTGCGCCAGGTCGAGGCCGGGGTCGCTGGTGACGACCTCGTAGTGGACCAGCCGGCAGGGCCGGCCCGGCAGTCCCTCGACCACTCCGACGCCGCACCGGGTCAGCCCCGGGTCGACCCCCAGCACCCGCACCGGCACCCCTCTCATACGTGTGTTCGACACCCTAGCCGACGCGCCCGGGGTACCAGCGAACCGACACACACATCGAGTGGGGCGAAGGTATGTGGCCGGACCCCATGGGACGGGCGGGCCGAGGCTCGTACGTTTCCCGCCATGACTTCGCCGCACCCCCAGACGCCACACCGGGTGGTCGCCCTGGACCTGCGTGGCCGGACCGCCCTGGTGACCGGAGCCGGCAGCGGCATCGGGCGCGCCGTGGCCGTGCGGCTGGCCGCGGCCGGCGCGCGGGTCGTCGTGGTGGACCGCGACGCCGAGCCGGTGAAGCTCCTCGCGGAGGAGACCGGTGCGGTGCCGGTCGTGGCGGACCTGTCCGACCCGGACGCCGCCGAGCAGGCGCTCGCCGGCCATTTCGACGCCGACGTCCTGGTGAACAACGCCGGCCTGCAGCACGTGTCGCCGCTGGAGGAGTTCCCGCCGGAGCGCTTCGCGTACATCCAGACGGTGATGGTGGAGGCGCCGTTCCGGCTGGTCCGCCGGGTGCTGCCGCACATGTACGCGCGCGGCTGGGGCCGGGTCGTGAACATCTCGTCGGTGCACGGGCTGCGCTCCTCGCCGTTCAAGGCCGCCTACGTGACCGCCAAGCACGCCCTGGAGGGGCTGTCGAAGACGGTCGCCCTGGAGGGCGCGCCGCACGGCGTGACGTCGAACTGCATCAACCCGGCCTACGTCCGCACCCCGCTGGTCGAGGGCCAGATCGCCGCGCAGGCGGCCACGCACGGCATCCCCGAGTCCGAGGTCGTCGAGAAGATCATGCTCACCAGCGCGGCCATCAAGCGGCTCATCGAGCCCGGCGAGGTGGCCGAGCTCGTCGCCTACCTCTGCACGGACGTCGCGAGCTTCATCAGCGGTACCTCCGTCTCGATCGACGGCGGCTGGACCGCGCACTGAGATGATGGGTGGGTGACGACGATGCTGGAGTTCCTCGAGCTGCTGGCGCGGGAGGCCGCGCCGGTGGAGTTCGAGGGCCCGCTCATCGCCGCCCGCACCGCCGGCCTCCCGCCCGCCCACGTCGCCGAGCTGGAGGAGGCGAAGGTCGTCGCCCTGCGCGTGCGGGCGCTGCTGGAGCGGCGCCGCCGCCGCGAGGAGGAGCTCTCCGGCCTGTTCGACACCGCGAGCGACCTCGCCGGGCTGCGCGACCTCGACGCCGTCCTCGCGGCGATCGTGCACCGGGCCCGCACGCTGCTCGGCGCCGACGTGGCCTACATGACGCTCAACGACGAGGAGCGCGGCGACACCTACATGCGGGTCACCGACGGCTCCATCTCCGCCCACTTCCAGGCGCTGCGGCTGCCGATGGGCGCCGGGCTCGGCGGGCTGGTCGCGCAGACCGGCAGCCCGTACGTCACGGCCGACTACCCGCGCGACGCCCGCTTCCGGCACACCGGCGACATCGACGCCGGGGTCGGCGAGGAGGGCCTGGTGGCGATCCTCGGGGTGCCGCTGCGGCTCGGCTCACGGATCATCGGCGTGCTGTACGCGGCGAACCGCTCGGCCCGGCCGTTCGCCCGCGAGGAGGTCTCGCTGCTGGTGTCCCTGGCGGCGCACGCGGCGGTCGCGATCGACACCGCGCGGCTGCTCGGCGAGACCCGGGCCGCCCTGGAGGAGCTCTCCGCCGCCAACGGCATGGTCCGTGCGCACAGCGACTCGGTGGAGCGCGCCGCCGCCGCCCACGACCGGATGACCGCCCTGGTGCTGCGCGGCGCCGGGGTGGAGGACGTCGCCGCGGTCGTCACCGAGGTGCTCGGCGGCGCGCTGCTCGTCCTCGACGCCGAGGGCCGCCGCCTGGCGCTCGTCGGCGACCTGGAGCAGCCCGACGCCAGCGCGATCGCCGAGGCCCTGGCCGCGTCGCGGACCGAGGGGCGCAGCGTGCGCCGGGGGCCGCTGTGGGTGGCCGCGGTCGTCGCCGGCGCCGAGAACCTGGGCACGCTGGTGCTGCGCCCGGACCGCCCGCTCGTCGACGCCGACCAGCGCATCCTGGAGCGGGCGGCGGTCGTCACCGCGCTGCTGCAGCTGTTCCAGCGCACCGTCGCCGAGGCCGAGGGCCGGGTGCGCGGCGAGCTGCTCGACGACGTCATCACCCGCCCGGTCCGCGACGCCGACGCGCTGCGCACCCGGGCCAAGCGCCTCGGCGTCGACCTCGACGCGCCCAACGTCGTCATCGCGATCGGCGAAGACGCGCTGGCCGCCGGCTCGGCCCGCCAGCGCGCGGTCTCCTGGGCCCAGACCTACGCCCGGACCCGGTCCGGCCTGGCCGCCGCCCGCGACGGGCACGTGGTGCTGCTGCTGCCCGGCGAGGCGGCCGGCCCGGCCGCCCGGGCCGTGGCGCGCGACCTCGGCAAGCTCCTCGGCCGCCCGGTCACGGCCGGTGCCGGCGGCCCGGCGACCGGCCCCACGGCGATCGCCGGGGCCTACCGCGACGCCGACCGCTGCGTCACCGCGCTGACCGCCCTGGGCCGCACCGGCACCGGGGCCAGCACGGCCGAGCTGGGCTTCGTGGGCCTGCTGCTCGGCTCGGCCCCCGACGGCCGCGACCGCGACGTCGTGTCGTTCCTCGACGCCACCATCGGCCCGGTCGTCGACTACGACGTCCGCCGGGGCACGGCGCTGGTGAAGACCCTGGAGGCGTACTTCGGGGTCGGCGGCTCGCTGGCCCGCGCGGCGGAGCTGCTGCACGTGCACGTCAACACGGTCACGCAGCGGCTGGAGCGCATCGGGCAGCTGCTGGGCGCCGACTGGCAGAAGCCGGAGCGCGCACTGGAGGTCCAGCTCGCACTCCGGCTCCACAAGCTCCGCGACTAGCGAAACAAAGCCACGGGACTGGCGAACGCGACCGGCAAAGCAGTCGCTAGGCCGCGATCCCCCGCAGCACCGCGTCCACGAGCTTCTCGGCGAAGCCCTCGGACGGCACGTTGGGGTTCCAGTTCAGCATGTTCTGCGCGAGGTTCGGCCCGGACAGCATCAGCAGCGTCAGCTCGACGTCGAGATCGGCCCGCAGCTCGCCGGTCTCGATGCCGCGCTGGATCACCTGCCGCATGACGTTGCGGCGGGGCTCGATCGCCGCCTGGTAGACCCGGTGCATCTCGGCGCTCTTCACGAGCTCCGGCAGGAGGCAGGCGGTCACCCGCCCGTACTGCTCCATGCGTTTGTTCTTCATGGCCTGCAGCAGCATGATCAGGTCGTCGCGGACCGACTCGCCGCGGGGCTCCGGCAGCGAGCCCTTCATCATCGTCACCGCGTCGATGAAGAGCGCTTCCTTGTTGGGCCAGCGCCGGTAGACCGTCGCCTTGCCCACCCCGGCCTTGGCGGCGATCGCCTCGATCGAGATCGCGTCCGCGCTCTGGCCGGCGCTGAGCAGGTCATAGACCGCCTCGACGATGGCCTCGTCGACCCGGGCGCTGCGGGGCCGGCCGGGACCTTTGCGGTCCTGGTCGGCCGCCGCATCCGCCGCGTGTGGCCGCGAATCCACGCTTGCCGTCGTCATGGTTTCCATTGTTACCGAGTTTTCACATCAGATCCACTGACGATCCGTCACGCATCCACCAGCTCGATGCCCTGCTCCTCGGCCATGCTCTCGGCCGTGGACGGGGCGGGAGCGGTGGCCGGGCGCTTGCCCGGCAGCCAGATCAGGGCGACGACCGCGCCGAGGACGGCAAAGACGGCGGACCCGACCGAGGCGTAGTGCATGGCGCTCATGAAGGCGTCGTTCGCCTGCCCGATCAGCGCCGGGCCGGCCGGTCCGGCCTGCTCCGCCACGCCGTACGCACCGGAGATCGACTCACGCGCGACGTGCTGCGCGGCGGCCGGCAGGCCGTCGGCGGCCGAGCCCATGCCGTCGCGGTAGTAGGAGCTGATGACGGCGCCGAGCGCGGCCACGCCGAGGGCACCGCCGACCTGCCGGATGGTGTTGCTGACGGCCGAGCCGACGCCGGCCTTCTCACGGGGAAGCGCGGACATGATCGCCTCCGTCGCGGGCGGCATCACGTTGGCCATGCCGACGCCCATGACGAAGAACAGCGCGCCCACGACCCAGATCGGCGTGTCGACCTGGATGAAGATCCAGCCGGCCAGGCCGGCCGCGACGAGCAGCAGGCCGACGGTGCTGACCGCCTTGGGCCCGAACCGCTTGACCATCGCCGCGCTGCGCGGGGCGAAGACCATCTGGCCGACCGCGAACGGCACGAACAGGGCGCCGGAGGCCAGCGGGCCGTAGCCGCGGACGAGCTGCAGGTAGAAGGCGCTGAAGAACATGGCGCCCATGGCCGCGAAGAAGACCAGGCCGATCATGCCGGTCGAGGCCGAGAACTGCCGGTTGGCGAAGAGCCGCACGTCCAGCGACGGGAACGCGATGCTCCGCTCCCAGACGATGAACCCGGCCAGGACCACGGCCGCCGCGACGAGCGTGCCCCACGCCTTCGGCGCGCCGAAGCCGTCCTCGCCACCCTCGATCACGCCGTACGTGAGCAGGGTCAGGCCGACGATGGACAGCAGCACGCCGACGATGTCGATGCGGCCCGGCTTCGGGTCGCGCGACTCGGGGATCAGCGACAGCACCAGGATGACGCCGGCGACCACGATCGGGACGTTGATGAGGAAGACCGAGCCCCACCAGAAGTGCTCGAGCAGCAGGCCGCCGACGATCGGGCCGATGGCCACGCCGAGGCCGACCGCGCCGGCCCACACGCCGATGGCGCGGCCGCGCTCGCGCGGGTCGAAGACGTTGGCGATGATCGACAGGGTGGCCGGCATGACCGCCGCGGCGCCGAGGCCCATGAGCGCGCGGGCGCCGATGAGCTGGTCCGGCGTGTCGGCGTAGGCCGAGACGAGCGACGCGATGCCGAACAGCGCGAGGCCGACGGTCAGCGTGATGCGCCGGCCGAGCCGGTCGGCCAGGATGCCGGCGGTGAACAGCAGGCCGGCGAAGACCAGGGTGTACGAGTTGATCGCCCACTCGAGCTCGCTCTGCGTGGCGCCGAGGCCGTGCTTCGGGTCGGCGATCGTGCGCATCGCGACGTTGAGCACGGTGTTGTCGAGCACGACGACGAGCAGGCTGATGACGAGCACGCCGAGGATGGCCCAGCGGCGGGGATGTCCGGTGTTGGGTGGTGCCTGGGTGGTTGCGTCCACGATGGTGCTCCCCCTGAGACGGAACGCTGGATCACAGGTCAGGAGCCGAAGGCCCCGACCGATCCGAGAAGATACGATACGGAACAGTTCCGTATCACACGGAGAACGCTAGACCTCCGGGATGCGATACGGAACCGTCTCGTATCATATTGTGCGCGCCGTCACAGCCGTCTGCGCAGCAGCTGCGTCACCGTCCCCCAGATTCCCCTCCGGAACAGCAGCACCACCACGACGAAGATCCCGCCGGTGACCAGCCCGATGAGCGTGAACCCGGCCTGCGACAGCTGGTCCTCCAGGTTCACCACCAGCGCGGCGCCGACGACGCCGCCCCACAGCGTGCCGATGCCGCCGAGCACGACGAGCACCACGCCCTTGCCCGACGTCGTCCAGTGCACGACGTCGAGCGACACGAACCCGTGCGCGACCGCGAACAGCCCGCCCCCGAGCCCGGCCACGAACGCCGACAGCACGAACGCGACCAGCTTGTAGCGGTGGGCCGGGTAGCCCAGCGCGCGGGCCCGGGCCGGGTTGTCCCGCACCGCGGTGAGCACCCGCCCGAACGGCGAGTGCACGACCCGCCAGGCGAGCAGCAGGCCGAGCGCCGCGATCGGCAGGGCCGCGTAGTAGAAGTAGTACGGGTCGGACAGGTCCAGCCCGAACAGCTCCCGGGGCACGCTCTGCAGGCCGTTCTCCCCGCCGGTGATGCCCGACCACTCGTTGGCCACGAAGTACACCATCTGCGCGAATGCGAGGGTGACCATCGCGAAGTAGATCCCCGTGCGCCGCACGGCGAGGTAGCCGATCGGCACGGCGAGGGCGGCCGCGGCGAGCGCCCCGCCGAGCACCGCGACGGGGAACGGCGTGCCGAGGCGGGCGGCGATGATCCCCGCGGTGTACGCCGAGGTACCCCAGAACGCCGCATGGCCGAACGACAGCAGCCCGCCGTAGCCGAGCAGCAGGTCGATCGCGACCGCGAACAGCGCCCAGCAGAGCATGTCGACCGCGACCGCCGGGTAGAGCCCGTTGGGCAGCCACAGCGCGCCGAGCACGCCGGCGGTGAGGACGGCCCAGCCCAGCCAGGCGGGTGTCCGGACCCGGGACAGGATCAGCGCCGTCATGCCGGTGACTCCTCACGTCCGAACAGCCCGGCCGGACGGAACAGCAGGACCAGGGCCATCACCAGGAAGATGAGGATCTGCGCGAGCAGCGCCGGCGCGTACGCCTCGCTCCACGCCTGCAGCAGCCCGATGCCGAAGCCGGCGGCGACCGACCCGAAGACCGAGCCGAGCCCCCCGATGACGACGACGGCGAAGACCCCGATGATGAGGTCGGCGCCCATGAGCGGGTGCACCGCCCGCATCGGGGCGGCGAGTACCCCGGCCAGCCCGGCGAGGGCCACGCCGAAGCCGAACACCGGCGCGATCCACCGCCCGACGTCGATGCCGAGCGCGCCGGTGAGCTCGGGCCGCTCGGTGCCGGCCCGCACCACGAGGCCGACCCGGGTGCGGCTGAGCAGCCACCACACGGCGACGCAGAGCCCGACGGCGACCCCGAAGACGAACACGCGGTACGCCGGGAAGTCGAAGAGCCCGAAGTCGACCGTCCCGCCGAGCCCGGCCGGTGCGCCGTAGGGGTTGGACTGGGTGCCGTAGCGGGACTTCACGACGTCCTGGAGGATCAGCGTCAACCCGAAGGTGAGCAGGAAGTTGTACAGCGGGTCGAGGCTGGCCAGGCGCCGGATGAGGGTGCGCTCCAGCAGCAGGCCCAGCAGCCCCAGCACGACCGGCACCACCGGCAGCGCCACCCAGAACGGCACGCCGAACTCGGTGAGCAGCAGGTAGGCCCCGAAGGCGCCGAGCATGTAGAAGGCGCCGTGCGCGAAGTTCACCACGCGCAGCAGGCCGAAGATGACGGCCAGGCCGAGGGCGAGCAGCGCGTAGAAGCTGCCCCCGACCAGGCCGTTGAACGTGTAGGTGACGAAGCCCATGGCTCGCGGGCCCGCTACAGCTTGCAGTCGCTCGACGGGGCGCGGAACGCCTCCTGGGCCGGGATGGTCTTCACGATCTGCTCGTAGTCCCACGGCTCCTTGACCTCGCTGCCCGGCTTGACCTTGGCCAGGTAGGCGTCGTGCAGCACCCGGTGGTCGGCGGCCCGGAACTCGCCGTTGCGCAGGAAGAAGTCGTTGACCTTCTTGCCCTCCAGCTGCTTGACGACCGCGTCGGCGTCGTCGGTGCCGGCCGCCTGGACCGCCTCCAGGTACTGCAGCGCCGCCGAGTAGTTGGCCGCGTGGGCGAAGGTCGGCCGCTGGCCGCCGGTCCGCGCGGCGAACTTGTCGGCCCAGGCGCGGTTCTCGGCGTCGAAGTTCCAATACCACGCGTCGGTGAACGTGGTGCCCGCGAGCGCGTCCGGGGTCAGCGAGTGGATGTCGGTGAGGAACATGAGGCCGACGGCGAGGCCGACGCCCTTGTCGCGCAGCTTGAACTCGTTGTACTGCTTCACCAGGTTGACCAGGTCGGCGCCGGCCTGCATGGTGCCGAGCACGTCCGGCTTCGGGTTCAGCGTCGGCGCCTTGAGCAGGAACGTGGAGAAGTTGTCGTTCGGGAACGGGGTCGGGTCGCTGGCGATGACCGTCCCGCCGCCCTTGGTGACGGCGGCCTTGAACGACTTCTCCATGTCCTGACCGAAGGCGTAGTCGGGGTACACGATGTACCAGTTCTTCGCCCCGGCCTGGGTGGCCGCGGTGCCGGTGCCGTTGGCGAGCATCGCGGTGTCGTAGGCGTAGTGGAACGTGTACTTGTTGCACGACTTGCCGGTCAGGTCGGTCGTCGCGCCGCTGATGTTGAAGTACAGCTTCTTCTGCGCCTTCGCGACGTCGGCGACCTTGAGCGCGGCCGACGACGTCGGCACGTCGAGGATCGCGTCGACGCCCTGCCGGTCGTACATCTCGCTGGCCCGGGTGTTGGCGACGTCCGGCTTGTTCTGGTGGTCGGCCGTCTCCACGGTGATGTTCTTCGTGACGGCCTTGTCGCCGTACTTCGCCGTGAAGTCCTCGATCGCCATCTTCACGGCCTCGACCGAGTTCTTGCCGGACAGCTGGGCGTAGACGCCGGACTGGTCGTTGAGGACGCCCAGCACGATCTTGTCGCCGGTGAGCTTGCTGCCCGAGTCGCCGCGGGGTCCGCCCCCGCCGCACCCGGCGAGCGTGACGCACACGGCCAGGATCATGGCTTTGCGCATGAGGTCTCCTTCAGATTCCCAGATGTGCGAGGAGTTCGGATTCGCGCTCCTGTACCTCGGCGTTGCCGAACGTCCCCGCGATCCGGCCCTCGGCGAGCAGGTAGTGGCGGTCGGCGACGGTGGTGGCGAAGCGCAGGTTCTGCTCGACGAGCAGCACGGTCACGCCGTGCGCCTTGGCCTGCCGCAGGATGTCCCCGACCTGCCCGACGAGCAGCGGCGAGAGCCCTTCGGTCGGCTCGTCGCAGAGCAGGACGGTGGCGCCCATGCGCAGCACCCGGGCCAGGGCGAGCATCTGCTGCTCGCCGCCCGAGAGCTTGGTGGCCGGGCTCGTGCGGCGCTGGTACAGCGCGGGGAAGGCCTCGTGGATGCGCTCCAGCGGCCAGGGGTCCGGCCCGACGACCGGTGGCAGGGCGAGGTGCTCGGCGACGGTGAGGGTCGCGTAGGCGCCGCGGTCGTCGGGCACCCAGCCGAGGCCCTTGCGGGCCCGCTGGTGCGGCCTGGCCTTGCCGAGGTCGGTGCCGGCCAGCACGACGGCGCCGGACTGTCCACTGTGCAGGCCCATGACGCAGCGCAGGAGGGTGGTCTTGCCGGCGCCGTTGCGCCCGCACAGGGTGACCACCTCGCCGGCCTGCGCATGGAGGCCGACCTCGCGCAGCACCTGCGCCTCGCCGTACCAGGCGGACAGCCCGTCAATGCGCAGCATCGGCACTCCCCAGGTAGGCCTCGACGACCCGGTCGTCGGCGCGGACCTCGTCGTACGGGCCCTCGGCGAGCACCCTCCCTGCCTGCAGGACGGTGACCTTGTCGGCCAGCCGCCCGACGACGCTCATGTTGTGCTCGACCAGCACCACGGTCCGGCCGGCGCGGACGGCGCCGATCAGCTCGACGGTGCGGTCGACGTCCTCCAGGCCCATGCCCGCGGTCGGCTCGTCGAGCAGCAGCACCTTGGGGTCGAGCGCGAGCGCGATGGCGAGCTCCAGCGCGCGCTTGCGCCCGTAGGCGAGGCTGCCGGCGAGCTGCTCGCCCGCGTCGGCCAGGCCGACGTCGGCGAGCAGCGCCTCGGCGCGGTCCCGGAAGCGGTCCAGGACCTTGTCGGAGCGCCAGAACCGCCAGCCGAGCGAGGTGCCGCCCTGCAGCGCCAGCTCGACGTGGGCCCGGACGGTCAGCTGCGGGAACAGGCTGGTGATCTGGAACGACCGGGCCACGCCGCGGCGGGCGACGCGCTCCGGCGGCAGGCCGGTGATGTCGGCGCCGTCGAGCAGGATCCGCCCGGCGGTCGGCGTGAGAAATCCGGTGAGCAGGTTGAACAGTGTGGTCTTGCCGGCGCCGTTGGGCCCGACGAGCGCGTGCACGCTGCCGGCGGCGACGTCGAGGTTCACCCCGTCGACGGCCCGGAAGCCGCGGAAGTCGCGGGTCAGGCCGGTGGCGACGAGCGCGGATCCCTCCATGGTGGACACACCCCGATTCGGCGGTGAGGTGACGGCGGCCACATCCCGGCCGCGTTCCGCCGAACGCTATTGACCGCGGTATCCGGGAGCCATGGAGCTCATCGATACATTCGCCGCTATGAGAGTGTGTCCGGCGGCCATCTGTGGTTCACCAAAAAGTTGGTCGATCTACCCAGGTCGGCGCGTGGGTAGATCGACCAACGCCTGTGCGCGGCGAGGCCGGCCCGCGCGCGCGGGGCGAAGACGCGTGGACCTGCTGCCGCGGAGCGACGACCGGCGGGCCTGGCTGCCACCCGCACCCGACGCCGCCTGGATGCCCGATCATGCCGGGTCCATGATCGTGGGAAACTTCTGGCTGCCAGGGCAGCCTAAAGTTTCCCTTGATCATGGCCGCAAGCTCGGTGATCGCCGTCTCGGCCCGGGCAACGCAACTCTCCCTCGCCGAGTTGGGCCAGCCCGGTCGGCGGCGCGTTCGCGGCGGTGGCTGCGGCCCGCGCCGCGAACACGTTGGTCGATCCACCCTCCCCACAATGAGGGTGGATCGACCAACGTCGGTGGAAAGCGAACAGCGTCAGCGGCGGGACGGCAGCATCCGGGACAGCGGGCCCAGGCGGGTGCGCAGGCCGGCCAGGCCGCCGGGGAAGAAGTACACCGCCAGGATGAACAGCGTGCCGAGCACGAACAGCGGCTGGGACAGCGGGCCGCCGAGCACCGAGGGCAGGCTGTCCACCGCTTCCGAGTTGCCGAACGCCACCAGGCGGTAGTCCAGGTAGGTGAACAGCATGCCGCCGATGAGCGGACCCCAGCGGGTGCCGGGGCCGCCCAGCACCACCATCACGAGCAGGGTCAGCGTCTGGTCGGACGCCGCCACGTGCGGGGTCGCGCCGCCGATGAGCAGCGCGTAGGTGACCCCGGCCAGGCCCGCGAGGGCACCGGCCACGGTGAACGCGAAGAGCCGGTAACCGTACGGGTCCAGCCCCAGCACGCCGACGCGGCGCTCGTCGTCGCGGATCGCCGACAGCACCCGGCCGGCCGGCGCGGCGGCGATGGAGTGCACGACGACGACGGTGACGACCGCGACCAGCACGGCCAGCCAGTACAGGTTGACCGTGTTGCTCACGCCGACCAGCGCGTCCGGGACGCCCGCCGTGTCCATCGGCAGGCCCTCCTCGCCGCCGGTGACGCCGCCCGGGTTGCGCCCGATGGTGATCGCGCCGACCTGGGCGAAGGCGAGGGTCACCATGGCGAACGCGATGCCGTTGGTGCGCAGCGCGATCGCGCCCAGGGCGAGGGCCAGGACGGCCGTGCCCAGGACGGCCAGCAGGGCCGCCTCCCACAGCGGGTAGCCGGCCTTGGTCACCAGGATGTCGGTGCCGTACACCCCGGCGGCGAAGTACAGCGCGTGGCCGAACGAGAGCATGCCGGTGCGCCCGAAGAGCAGGTCGTAGCCGGTGGCGAGGGACCCGAAGACCAGGCACAGGGCGAGCAGCTGCAGCGTGCCGGGCTTGTTGATCGCCGTCTCGAACACGCCCGGGATCGTCAGGTTCCAGTACGGCAGGGCGAGCAGCACCACCAGGGCCACGAGCGGGCCGAAGCGGGCCGGCCGCAGCCCCCGGCGCGGCGCCGCCACGGTCGTTTCGGCGATCATGACGTGGCGACCTTTCCGGTGATCCCCTGCGGACGGACGAGCAGCACCACGGCGAGCAGGGCGACGACGCAGATGTCGCCGAGGCCGGACGAGGTGTAGTTGACGAACTGCTGGAGCAGCCCGACCGCGACGGCCGCGTAGGCGGCGCCCGTCACCGAGCCCATGCCGCCGATGACGACGACGATGAAGCCGAAGATGAGCAGCGAGCTACCGCCGGTCGGGGAGATCGACCCGGCGTAGACCCCGCCGAGCGCGCCGGCCAGCGCGGCCGCGGCCCCGCCGATGGCGAACACGAGCGTGAAGGCGCGCCGCACGTCGATGCCGAGCGCGGTGACCATCGCCCGGTCCTCGACGCCGGCCCGGATGACCAGCCCGATCTTCGTGTACTTCAGGAACGCCAGCAGCCCGCCCAGCACCAGCACGGCCGCGCCGATGAGCAGGAAGCGGTCGTTGGGCACCCGCGCCCCGGCGATCTCGGTCAGCTCCTGCGTCCACTGCGGCCGCGGGAACACCACCGTGTCCGCGCCCCAGGAGGCCTGCAGCAGCGCCACGCCGGCCAGCGACAGGCCGACGGTGACGAGCACCTGCTCGATCGTCCTGCTGTACAGGGGCCGGATCAGGACCAGCTCGACGAGCGCCGCGACGACCGTCCCGCAGACGACGCCGAACGCGACGGAGAGCACGAAGCCCCAGCCGGACGCGCCGGCGCCGGGCAGGTGCGAGGAGGCCCACCAGGTGCCGTAGGCCCCGACGGAGAGGAACAGGCCGTGGGCGAAGTTCAGCACGTCGGCGAGGCCGAACACGAGGGCCAGGCCGGAGGCGACGAGGAAGTACAGGGCCGCCAGGCCCAGCCCCGTGAGCGTCAGCAGCACGATGGTGCTCATGCGGCCTCCACTTCGTTCCGGCCGCACGAGCCTTCGAACTGAGCTTGCTGTTGAACGGCCCCTCCGCTGCGCTCCGGACCGTTCATGCGTGCTCTCCCTTCCCGACGCCCAGCAGCGCCTTGGTCTTCTCGGTGTAGTCGAGCAGGTCCGCCGCCCGCCCGGTGTAGGCGACCTGCCCGGTCGCGATGACGACGGCGTTGCTGGCGAGGCGGCGCACGACGGCCAGGTTCTGCTCGACGAGCAGCAGCGGCACCGTGGCCGCGACCGCCTCCAGGGCCGCCGCGACCTCGCCGACCACCTTCGGCGCCAGGCCCTTCGTCGGCTCGTCGACGAGCAGCAGGCGGTTCGGGTTGAGCAGCACCCGCCCGATGGCCAGCATCTGCTGCTGGCCGCCGGAGAGCGTGCCGGCCCGCTGCCTGGCGCGCTTGCGCAGCTCGGGGAAGAGCGCGTGGACCCGGTCGTAGTCCGGCTCCGCGCCGGCCCGCTCGGCCAGCCGCAGGTTCTCCGCCACGGTCAGCCCGGCGAAGACGCCCCGGTCCTCGGGCACATACCCGAGGCCCTCGCGGACCAGGCGGTACGTCGGCTGCCGGGTGATCCGCCCGCCGGCGAAGCGCACCTCGCCGGCGATCTCGGCAGCCCGCGGCAGCAGCCCGAGCACCGCCTTGAGCGTGGTGGTCTTGCCGACGCCGTTGCGCCCGAGCAGCGCGGTCACGCCCTGCGGGGCCACGCCGAAGCTGACGCCCTGCAGGATGTGCGAGCCGGCGATGCGCACCGACAGGTCGGAGATCTCGAGGATCGTCACAGCTTCTCCCCCAGGTACGCCTCCTGGACGGTCCGGTCGGCCATGACCACGTCCGGGGTGTCGCAGATGAGCAGCGCCCCGTGGTGCATGACGGCGACCCGGTCGGCCAGGTCCAGGACCACGTCCATGTGGTGCTCCACCATGAGCACGCTGCGCCGCTCCTCGCGGGTCAGCGTCTTGATGAGCGCGACCAGCCCGGGCACGTCCTCGGTACTCACCCCGGCCATCGGCTCGTCGAGCAGCAGCACCCGCGGCTCCCCGGCGAGCAGCAGCGCGATCTCCAGCTTCCGCTTCTCGCCGTGGGCGAGGGTGCCGGCGAGCGCGCCGGCCCGGTGCTCCAGGCCGACCCGCCACAGCACCCGATCGGCCCGCTCGGCGATGTCGCGGTCGCGGCCCGGCAGCGGGAACGGGCGCAGCGAGCCGCCCCGGCGGGCCTGCACGGCGAGCCGCACGTTCGCGGCGACGCTCAGCGACCCGAAGACCGACGACGACTGGAACGTGCGCCCCAGCCCGCGGCGGGCCCGCCGGTGCGGCGGCAGCCGGGTCACGTCGTGCCCGCCGAGCGACACCGTGCCGTCGGTCGGCCGGCGCAGCCCGGAGATGAGGTTGAACAGCGAGGTCTTGCCGGCGCCGTTGGGGCCGATGACCGCGAGGAACTCGCCCTCGGCCAGGTCGATCGAGACCCCGTCGACGATCGCGACCCCGCCGATGCGCCAGGACAGCCGCCGGGTCGACAGCAGGCCGGTGGCCGGGGCGTCGGCCCCGGCCACCGGTGACGTGCCACGGGCCAACGTCTCAGCCCTTCATCTGCGCGACCGGCGGGGTCGCGTCGGCCGGGTCGATGGCCTTGACCAGCTCGGGCTTGAGGTCGGCGCCGGAGCCGGTGAACTTGCCCTGGAACATCGGCTGGAGCAGGGCGTGGTCCTCCTTGCGGACGGTCAGCTTGCCCTTGACGCCGTCGAAGCTGTAGCCCTCCAGCGCGGCGACCATCTTGTCGACGTCGTCGCCGCCCTCCTGGGCCGCGCGGACGACGAGCTGGGCGGCGGTGAAGCCGTCCGGGTGGAACAGGTCGACCTTGCCGCCGTCGACGCCCTTGCGCAGCGCGGCCACGGCCTCGTTGTCACTGGCGCCGTCGAAGTAGTGCGCGAGCAGCGAGATCTTGGAGCCGGCCGCGCCGAACGTCGGCCAGGACGCGCGCTGGTCGATGCCGGTCACCACGAGTGTCGAGCCGAGCACGCCCTGCTGGTCGAGGGACTGCCACATGGCGGCGGCAGTGGTGCCGGCCCACGCGACGAAGACCATGTCGGGCTTGGCGTTCTTGACCTGGACCGCGAAGCCGGTGAAGTCGGTGGCGTTGGCCGGGACGAACACGTTGTCCACGGTCGCGCCGGCCCCGCCGATGACCGCCTTGACGGCGTCGGCGTTGGACTTGCCGAACGCGCCCTCCTGGGTGAAGACCAGGACCTTCTTGCCGGTCGGCGACGGCAGGTACGACTTGGCGGCCAGCACGTCCTGGTAGGACTGGCGGCCGGAGCGGAAGGTGTACTTGTTGATGCCGGTGATGGCGTCGGTCGCCGCCGGGCCGGAGATGAACAGCACCTTGTTCTGCGCGGCGAGCGGGGCCACCTGCCCGGC